>CAIXTG010000052.1 GCA_903922325.1 uncultured Actinomycetes bacterium | reverse complement strand
TCTGGAAAGTAATGATAAGCAGCGCTTGGACTAACACCAATCTCGTGTGCAATCTGGCGAAGTGAAAGACTTTCTAGACCATTCTTCTTTACAAATTTACGCGCCGTTGTAATGAGGGCAACCTCAAGATCTCCGTGGTGATACTGATCACGAACCTTGGCGGTAGTCATAGCCCAAGTATCTCCCTAATCTTGACAATGTTCAAATAGACGCTCTATGATCTGTACATTGTTCAGATAAGGGAGCCTAATCGTGTTTGAGAGACTCGGTCATTTACTAGTTCGCCGCAGCAAAGTTGTTTTGATCGTATTTACGATCACAATTTTGACCGCAGGGGGCATTGGCTCACTTGCCTTTGGAAAATTAGATTCAGGTGGGTATTCAGATCTATCAAGTGAATCCTCGCAAGCTGCTACTTATCTAACAGATAAATTCGGTGTAGTCGAACCAGTCGCCGTTCTAGTGGTCGATACCGGTGATAAAGCGGTAGATGATCCAGAAATATCACAGGCTGCTATCGCACTTGAAAAGAAACTTTCCCAAGTACCTGGCGTATCAAAAACTTTATCCTTCTGGTCAACCGGCGGCGCTCCGAGTATGAAAGCAAGTGACGGGAAAGCTGCTTTCCTCTTTGCTTACGCGGATTTAAAAGGAACCGACTTTGATCAGCTTGGGAAAATCGGTGCACAAATTCAAGAAGAGTTTGATGGAGCTAATGGAGCCCTGACTGTTTATGCATCAGGTTCTGGGGTTATTGGCCATGCCATTAATCACAAGATTGAAAAGGACTTGCTGCTGGCTGAATCTATAGCCATCCCTTTAACTTTCTTATTACTCGCATTTGTCTTCGGTGCACTTGTCGCTTCGGCGATGCCGCTTGTCGTTGGCGTAAGCGCGATTCTTGGCGCCTTCCTTATTATTTATATATTTACCCTCTTTACCAACGTCAGCATATTTGCACTTAATTTGATTACAGGACTTGGCCTAGGACTCGGTATTGATTATGCACTTCTGATGGTTAATCGCTTCCGCGAAGAGCTGCATGCCGGAAAGAGCGTTGAAGATTCCGTTGTAGCAACAGTAAATTCTGCGGGCAAGACGGTCTTTTATTCTGGTCTAACAGTTCTAGTAACTTTGAGTGCGCTTATTTTCTTTCCGCTAGATTTCTTAAAGTCATTTGGTTATGCCGGCGTTAGCGTTGTTTCACTCGCTGTTATTGGTGCGCTAGTTCCTCTGCCTGCGATTATGGCTCTCTTAGGCCATAAAATTGATAAGGGCGTAGTTCGCAAATCAGGAATTACTCCAAAAGAAGACGGTGGGTGGGCGCATACTGCACGCAATGTAATGCGCCGTCCGATTCCAGTTGTTATCGGTTCTCTTCTCGTTTTGGGGATATTCGCTGCGCCAATTACTAACATTGCATTTGCCCAAGTAGATTCCCGAGTTCTGCCGAAGAGCGATCCTGCTGCAATTGGCGCTGCAAAAATCCTGGAAAGATTTAATGGTTTTGAAGGAAGTCCGATTGAAGTTGTGATCCCAAATGGAGTTGGTCGCGAGGCGGAAGTAAGTGCTTACCTTGCCGAAGTTCAAAAAGTTGATGGAATCGCTCGCATCGCACCAATTGAAACTTACGGAAGCGATCTACGAATTCAAGCTATCCCGTCAATGGCCTCACGCACGTTAGCTGCTGAAAAAATCATCCACGATATTCGTGATATCCCAAGACCGACCGGCAC
>CAIXTG010000051.1 GCA_903922325.1 uncultured Actinomycetes bacterium | reverse complement strand
GCAACTTATCTAGCGCCTCACGAAGTGCTGGAAAATCGGCGCCATCGATTGGAAATAGACCTGAGAAAACCATTGGTTTTGGATCTTTATATCCAGCTAAAGCAACCTTTGTAGGGTTGTTATACGTTGTAATCGTGTCACCTACACGTGATTGGCGAACATCTTTTACACCAGTAATTAAATAACCTACTTCGCCAACTCCAAGACCCTTACTTGGCAATGGTTCTTGTGAGATAACTCCAACTTCGAGCATTTCGTGGCGCACGCCAGTTGAGAACATTTGGATTTGATCGCGTGGGGAAAGATGACCATCAACCACGCGAACGTAGGTAACTACACCGCGGTAGCTGTCATAAACCGAGTCGAAAATAAGTGCACGTGCAGGTGCATTGGCATCACCTTTAGGCGCTGGGATCTGCGCAATGATCTGATCAAGCAGCTCTGCAACGCCATCGCCAGTTTTTCCAGAAACACGTAAGCAATCTTCGGGCTGGCAACCAATTAAGTTAGCTAGTTCTTTTGCAAACTTTTCTGGTTGTGCGTTCGGCAAATCAATTTTATTTAGCACTGGAATAATGGTTAAGTTATTTTCCATTGCGAGATACAAGTTAGCTAACGTTTGCGCTTCGATTCCTTGTGCGCAGTCAACGAGTAGTACCGCACCTTCACATGCAGCAAGTGATCGTGAAACTTCATAAGTAAAGTCAACGTGACCGGGTGTATCGATCATGTTCAAGATGTATTCCTGACCATCGATACCGCTTCGCCATGGCAGACGAACTGCTTGCGACTTAATGGTGATTCCGCGTTCGCGTTCAATATCCATGCGATCTAAATATTGCGCGCGCATATTGCGGGCTTCTACAACTTCGGTGATACCCAACATGCGATCGGCAAGAGTTGATTTACCGTGATCAATATGGGCAATGATGCAGAAGTTACGAATATGCGCTGGATTAGTTGCGGCTGGTTGAGGCGCCTTGGCAAGTGAAATTGCAGGCATCGTTAAGCCTTAAAAGTAACTAGTTGCGAATTAACGAACGCCGGCTTTAACGGCAGCTTTTGCCATTGAAGACTTCTTGTTGGCAGCAGTGTTCTTGTGTAGAACACCCTTAGCAACGGCGATATCTAGTGCCTTTGAAGCTGTACGTAGTTCGGTTGAGATAACTGCGGCATCGCCAGCGGTTACAGCGTCGCGGAATTTGCGAGCAGCTGTCTTGATAGAAGAACGCACTGACTTGTTACGTAGGCGTGCCTTCTCATTGGTCTTGATCCGCTTGATCTGCGACTTGATATTTGCCACTTAAGGTTTACTCCGAACTAAATTGGTTGAGCGCTAAATACGAACCCGAAGGTTACCAGCGGGGCGCCGTTAGGCTCAAATCGAGGAAATCCGCTTATCGGGCTGCTCGGGCGCTCGCGATCTCGGAAATAGCGTGCTCGAGAGCGTAGATCGGGTCACTAGCGGCGCCTTTTACTTGGGCATCAGCCAGGGCGATCGCCCCAACGGCAGCGACGATTCCGCGTGGAGTCCAGCCAGATAGTTGGCGACGAGCCTTATCGATCTGCCATGGCGCCATACCTAACTGGCCGGCCAGCTCGAATGATTTTGCGTTTCGGTTGGCACCTGAAACTTTAGCCAAGGAACGCAGGGCGGAAGCAATTGCACTTGTAACCATAACTGGGTCAGTACCAGTTTCGATTGCACTTCGTAGTTGTAATAACGCGACTGGCAAGTTTCCATCGAGAGCTGCATCGGCAACATCAAAGCCGGTGGTCTCAACGCGACCTTGGTGATACTTATCAACTTCTTTTTCATCAATAGTGCCCGCGGGTGCATCAGCGATGATCTGACTGCAAGCCGCGGTTAACTCACGTAAGTCGCCACCAATTGCATTGACTAAAGCTGCGATTGCAGCAGGTGAGGCCTTGCGACCAGCGTCAAGAAATAGATTCTTTACAAACTCTTGTTTCTCGGCTTCTTTTTTAAGCGGATCACAAGAAATAATCTCGGGCTTAACTTTCTTAATTGCATCTAGTAGCGCTTTTCCTTTTACGCCACCTTTATGTAAAAAGATTACGGTGGTCGAAGCATCTGGCTCAGGCAAGTAGCGAATGATTTCTTCCTTGTTATCTTCTGGTAAATCTTGTAGGTCACGAATAATTAGCGCGCGTCGCTCGGAAAACAATGAAGGCGCAAGAGCATCAGAGATATCGCCAACAATTGAATCGGCGGCATAGATCGAAGTGATTTCAGCGTTCTCACTTTTTAACTCAGCTTGTAACTTCGCAAGTGCGCGATCAGCTAGGGCAGCTTCAGAACCGAGAATTAAATAGAAATCATTCATCGCTCACCCCCGCTCGTCTATCCCCATTGCCAGAACTTAAATACCCGATGGCTTTTACGAACCTTAACTCGATGCTTGCGCGCATTGATCGCAAGCGCACCATCTTGATCAGTTCGGTAAACCGTGCTGCCGATCCTACTCAAGGCGGCGATTGTTTGGGGCGCCGGATGGCCGTAAGTATTGCCTTTGCCCACGCTAATTATCGATATTCGCGGCGAGAGGGCCTGCATAAAGTTCAAATCTTGGTAGCGCGAACCATGATGAGCGACTTTGTACATATCAACTTGGCTGAGTTGCTGAACTAATTGCGACTGCGCGATTGGTTCAATATCTCCCGCAGCTAACAGCGAGAAGTCAGGTGAATTTATCTGCATCACGATGCTGGAATTATTCGGCGTATCTTGGGCACCTAGCTTGGGCCAGAGTGCATGAAAATTTATCGGCCCGCGATTACTAATTATTTGGGCGCTAAATCCGGCCGTAACTGGAATTTGGGGAATCACTTTTAACCAGCGCTGCACGCGCGCACTTTCAAAAGCTGGATCAATCTGCGGGCTAACCCACACTTGTCCAACCGTGCGGCCTTTAAGTAGACCCGGCAAACCTTCAACATGGTCGGCATGGAAATGAGTTAGAACCAATATAGAAACTTGAGTTATCGCAAATTGTTTAAGACATTTATCTATCAACTGCGGATCTGGCCCCACGTCAACAACTACTCCTCGATGTTCACCTAAGTTAACAACCATGGCATCGCCTTGTCCGATATCGCAATTGCCCACTTGCCAATCAATTCCGGGAAACCTCGCAAACCAATTTCCGGCAACAAGCAGCACAACCAGAACAATCGCAATTGCTTTTCGATGGTTGCGAAAAAAGGTGCTAAAGATCCAGATACAGATAGCCGCAACTGCGATTGCTAAGAAACCACTTGCCCCTTTACCTAATTCAATAACTGAAAAACTCGCTGACCATTTCGCAACTAGCCCAATAAATGCTGCTGGAATTCGAATTATTAGAATCAGTAAGCCAGCGACACCGGGCAAGATTGGATTGATAAGGGCGGCAATAAAGCCCAAAACAGTTATCGGAGCAACTGCCGGGGCTGCTAGAAGATTGGCAATCACGCTCATCGGCGAGAGAAAGCCAGATAACGCAACTAGTACTGGGGCGCAGAAAAGCGTTGCCGCAATTGGCGGAGCTAGTGCTTCAGCAAATTTCCGCGGCACAAATCTGGCGAAAAAAGTAATTATCTTGGGAGCAGCCAACAATAAGCCGCCAGTTGCTAAGACCGATAACGCAAAACCAGCATCGCGTGACTGCCAAGGATCAGCGATAACAACGGCGGCAATTGCAAAGCCCAGTGCTGGCAATGAATCTGCAGCATGCCGATGGCTCATCGCAACTAACACAACCGCGGCCATCGCGGCAGCTCGTAATACTGAAGGCGACGGGCGAACTAAAGCGATAAAGAAAATTAGTGAAAGTGCAGTCGCACCAATTCGATAGTTACGATTTCGAAATAAGAACTGCATGAGCCATAAAACAAAGCCCGAAACAATCGCAAAGTTCGCACCACTAACAGCCACTAAGTGAGTTAACCCAGATCTTTTCATTGCTAACTTGAACTCGGCACTTTGTTTTGACGTATCCCCCAGCACCATGCCTGGAATCAGCGCACCTGCATCACCGCCACCACTTGAATTACGTAGCCCAATTCGAATCGCACCCAGCGATCGCGCCCAGCGTGAAGCCGTGGTTTCAATCTTCACCTCACCATGGAATAGAACTAGAGCGGCAACTCGTGCTTCCTTACTCTTTACTAATACTGCTCGCCCACTAATTCTTTGCCCCGGCAATAGCCCGATTAAGTTCTTAGCAGGTGACATCACCCGAATCGGAATTTTTAATTTATAAGTACCGGCACTGCTCGTTAACTCAATTGCACTGGCCAAGAATGACCAATTACTAGCTACGTAATTGCGTCCGGAAACTTTTGGCGCAGTGCGATTTGGGTCAGTAATTACTCGCGCAGTTATTTGCACTTCGCTACCTAGATATTGCAAGATAACTGTCTGTGTTAAGGCTTGGGCTCGAAAAGACATGATCGTGGAACCCAGTAATAAAGCGATGATTACAACTAGCGCACGCTGCTTTTTACCAAAGAGAACAAATGCGGTTAACGCGATGGCTACCAGTGATATCCGCCAAGGTGCTACATAGCTCTGAACAAGAGCGCCAAGCCAAATAGCAGCGCCAATAGTTATGGCGCGAAAATCAATTAAACGGTGATTTGGCTTTTGAACTGTGCGAATTTAGCTGGCCCAATCCCGGAAACTTTATCGAGATCTTCCAAAGTAATGAATGGCCCATTCGCAGCACGGTAAGCAACGATTCGTTTTGCGAGCACTGGCCCAACTCCATCAAGTGCCTCGAATTGTTTGGCAGTTGCTCGATTAATGTTTAGTGGCCCAGTTGGTGTTGTTTTCTTAGTCGCGAATTTTCGACCAGCTGGAATCTTGGTTTTCTCAGTTGGGGAAACATAAATCTGTTCGCCATCACGAATAATGCGCGCTAAATTCAAATCACTTAAATCTGTACCCGCCAATGAATTGCCAGCAGCTTTAATCGCATCGATAACGCGGGCATTACCGGGTAGCGCGTAAACCCCGGGATTAGTTACTGCCCCTGCTACATCAACAGTTACAAGTGGGGCTTCGATTTCAATTGGTGCTGCCATGATTACTGCTTCAGATTTACCGGTGGTTACCCAGAAACCCGAAATTACGATTACTAAGCCACCCAGAACTAGAAGGCCGCGCTTTTGTAAGGTAGAAAAATTGAGTTCGTACCACCAGTCGGTGATTCGTTGAATCTGATTTTGGAATTCATTCATGCCGACATTCTCGGTGGCACGAATGTGCGCAATTAACTAGTAAGAATTAATTGGGGATAACGATATTTACGAGCTTAGGTGCGCGCGTAATGATCTTTACCGGTGTTGCTCCACCCATTTCAGCCACGATTGCCGGAAGAGCTAGAGCTTGCGCTTCAAGTTCAGCATCAGAAATTGTTGGCGCGACTTCCAGACGCTCTTTGATCTTGCCGTTAATTTGAATTACAGCTTCAACGGCATCGGCCACAAGCAACTTCTCATCCACAACTGGCCAGCCCGCAAGCGCAACTGCTGGCTGATGGCCTAAGCGATCCCACATTTCCTCAGCGGTATATGGCGCTACGAGTGACAACATGATTGCAGTTGCTTCGACTGCTTCGCGAACAGCTGGGTCGGCTGGGCCACATCCGCTATCGACAGCTTTGCGGGTGGCATTTACAAGTTCCATTACGCGAGCAATGGCTACGTTAAAGCGAAAAGATTCAACGGCAAAGGCGGCGTCGTGAAGTGCTTTATGGGTTGCTTTGCGAAGTGAAATCTCGCCCGTGCTGAAATCAACTCCTGGCTTACTTGTGACATCACCCGATAAGCGCCAAGCACGAGTTAGGAATTTAACTGAGCCTGCTGGTGAAACATCTGACCAATCAACATCATCTTCAGGTGGGCCAGCAAAAACCATTGATAGACGAATCGCATCGACGCCGTGGTTAGCAAGTTCATCAGAGAGGCGAACTAGATTTCCGCGAGACTTAGACATGGCAGAACCATCCATCAAGACCATGCCTTGATTAAGCAAACGTGTAAATGGTTCGTTGAATGAAACCATATCCATATCAAATAAAACTTTGGTGAAGAAGCGGCTATAAAGCAGGTGCAAGATCGCGTGAGTAACGCCGCCAACATATTGATCCACTGGTAACCAAGTATCAACATCTTTGCGACTAAATGGTTCATTGTGATTAGTCGAACTTGGGTAGCGCAAGTAGTACCAAGATGAATCTACGAAAGTATCCATAGTGTCGGTATCGCGGGTAGCTGCAGTGCCGCACTTAGGGCAGGCAACATTTACCCAATCAGTTGCAGCAGCAAGTGGTGATTGACCTTTTGGTTTTAAATCAAGACCAGCTGCATCAGGAAGCAGTAACGGCAATTGATCAGCAGGAACGCCGACTTCGCCGCACTTAGGACAGTGAATAATTGGTATCGGTGTGCCCCAATAACGTTGACGAGAAACTAACCAATCGCGCAAACGATAATTGCGAGCAGCTTTTCCAAGACCATCTTTTTCAAGTTGGGCATTGATCTGGGCAATGGCTTCAGCTTTAGAAAGACCGTTTAGTGAGCCTGAATTAACTAGTTTTCCATCGCCACCTGTGGCAACACCGGTTTCATTTGGGTCTTCTTCGCCAGTTTCGACAACTACGCGCACAGGTAACTTCATGGCGCGAGCAAAATCTAAATCGCGTTGATCATGAGCCGGAACCGCCATGATCGCACCAGTACCGTAATCAGCTAATACGTAGTCACTTGCCCAAATCGGCAACTTCTCGCCGTTAACTGGATTAATTGCATAACGCTGCAAGAAAACGCCAGTCTTTGGGCGATCTGTTGCTAAGCGATCGATATCAGATGCTGCCTTAACGCTATCTAGATATTGTTTGAATTCAGCTTCAACTTCGGTGCCCGCAGCTAACTTGGCCGCAAGTTCTGAGTCAGCAGCAACTACAAAGAAAGTGGCGCCATACAAAGTATCAGGGCGAGTTGTGTAAATAGTTACCGGGTCTGGCATTCCCTCAATTTGGAAATCAACATTGGCACCAGTTGAACGACCGATCCAGTTGCGCTGCATCATTAGAACTTTCTCGGGCCACTTGCCTTCAAGTTGTTCCATGTCATCAAGCAAACGATCAGCGTAATCAGTGATCTTGAAATACCACTGATTTAACTTTTTCTTGGTTACTGCGTTATCACAACGCTCACATAAACCAGCAACTACTTGCTCGTTAGCTAAAACTGTTTGGCAATCTGGACACCAGTTAACGGCTGAATCTTTACGGTAAGCCAAACCACGTTCGTGAAGTTGTAAGAACAACCACTGATTCCATTTGTAGTACTCGGGGTCGCAAGTGTTAAATACGCGATCCCAATCGAACGAACACGCAAAACGACGCATCGATGCTTTCTGCACTGCAATGTTTTCGTAAGTCCAAATTTTCGGATCTTCATTGCGCTTGATCGCTGCGTTTTCAGCGGGCAAACCAAAAGCATCCCAACCAATTGGGTGCATAACGTTGAAACCTTTTTGAGCCCAATAACGAGCAATTACATCGCCTAGCGCGTAAGCCTCGGCATGGCCCATATGTAAATCGCCCGATGGATACGGAAACATATCGAGGACATATTTCTTGGGGCGGGGATCATCGGCTCGGCCAGATTTAAATGGCTCGATTTTGTCCCAGACTGGTAGCCACTTTTCCTGCACATAGGCGAAGTCATACGCCGCATGCTCGCGTTCGGTGGTCATTAACTTAGTTTATCGGGCTTTAGCCCCAAGTAACGCCAGTGAGTTCTTCGCTTACTGCCCATAAATTGGCCGCTAATTCTTGGTCATATGCGATTCCGGCGGCGCGAGTTAGCTTAGGAAAACCGCGCATTTCCATGAAGCCATCGGGGCCAATGTATGTTGCGCCAACTAATGGTGAATGTGTCGCTGCGCAAAGAGTAGGAAGCGCACCACGGCTAGCACTTTGCGCAATTAGCGCGTTGGCAGCAGCAGTTACCCGAGCTTCGGCTGTAGCACCTCGCATCGCAGGGCTAACGTTTTGCAAATTGGTATTGCTATAACCAGGGTGCACGGCGTAAGCACTAAAGCGCCAGTTGTTTTTCATAATGCGACGTTGCAGTTCATTTGTGAAAAGTAAATTTGCTAATTTGCTGTCGCCATAAGCACCCCAAGGTTTATAAGCACCAACACCTTTAGCTCGCCTTAGAATTTCTGCTTTGCTGCCATCACCAAAATTTCCTAAGCGATGGGCTTGGCTGGCAACTGAAACAATGCGATCAGTCACTTTGGAATGCAATAAACCAGCGAGAGCAAAATGTCCTAAGTGATTCGTGCCAAGTTGTAATTCAAAACCATCTTTAGTGTGTGCCAGCGGAGTAGCCATAACACCCGCATTTAGAATCAACACATCAAATTCTTCAGTGACTGACTTAGCAAATTCGCTAATGGAATCGAGTGACGTTAGGTCTAGCGAGCCTACTGAAATGTTTTTGCCGCCTAATTCGAAGGCAGTTGCCTCGCCTTTTTGAGCATCGCGAGCGGTAATTGTTACGTGAGCGCCAGCGCGAATTAGTTCACGCGCAGCCTCTTTACCAATGCCTGATGTGCCACCTGTGATTAAGAATTTTTTGCCGGAAAGGTCGCCGATATTTTTAGCGTTCCAGCCCTGCGGAATTATCGGAATTGAACTCACGTGGAGCTGAGGGGATTTGAACCCCTGACCCCCTGCATGCCATGCAGGTGCGCTACCAGCTGCGCCACAGCCCCGAATTTCTTTGAGAAGCAGACCCTACCTTATTTATTCAGGTGCCTCTGCTCCAGATTCTTCGCCGCTAGTTACTCGGGCGAGATCGCTCCGCTTTCCTCGCCAAGTATTATCTCTGGAATAGAGCCCGCATTATGTTCAACTAAATGCCAGCCCCGCGGATTAGTCTGCAAAATTGACCAAGATGCATTAGACAAGCCACCTACAGCGCCCCAATTGGCCATTGGTAAATTCAATAATGAACCAAGAACGCATCGAGCAGTGCCACCGTGAGTTGTTACAACTAATAATTGATTATCTAAACCATCGAGTGCACGTTTGATTGCACCTACTGCGCGATTAGCAACTTCGCTACGTTTTTCACCAGTGGTTCCAGCCGGGTTATCTTCGCCATCAATCCAGCGAACAAAGTTCTGTAAATCTTCAGCCCGATTTTCGGCGCCAGTCTTTCCTTCCCAAAGTCCACCATTAGTTTCGCGCAAATCAATATCAACCTCAACCGTTAAATTTGTTAGATTGCCAAGAGCTTGGGCAGTTTCTTTCGCGCGGGAAAGATCACTTGAAATAATTTTTGTTGGTTGCATTCCAACCAAAATACTTGCGGCATGTTTAGCTTGATACTTACCGACTTCATTTAGTGGAATATCAGAATGACCTTGGAACCGATTTACGGTATTCCAATCAGTCTGGCCATGCCGCCACAATAAAACTCGATTAGCCATTGGTAACTCTTACTCTTCAACCGGAATTCGAACATCTAACTTAATTGTTGGGCAATCATTCCAGAGGCGATCGAGCATGTAATAACGGCGCAGATCAGCACTTTGAATGTGCACAACTAAATCTGAGTAATCAAGCAGAATCCATTCTTCGCCACCTTCACGACGAACTGGCTTATCTCCGACTTGGCGCAACTTTTCTTCAACAAAGTCAGCAATCGCATCAACTTGGCGCACATTTTGACCAGTAACGATCAAGAAGACTTCGCTTAAAACTAATTGATCAGATAAATCGAAGGCAACCATGTCGGTGCCGAACTTATCTGCCGCTGCTTGCGCTGCGATCTGGGTTAAAACTTTGACTGACTCACTTGCTGGCATAGAGGCCACGTTCCTTTATATAGGTAACTACTGCAGGTGGCAGCAGATCAAAATCTCCAGCGCGTACTTGAGTTGCTGAAATATTTAAAGCATCGATATCAAGGGTTGGTGACCCAGGAAAGTCGGGGCGATCAATAACTAAAACTTCGACTAACTTCTTTAATTCATCAGCGCGGTGCCACTGATCGATACTTGAGTGAGCATCGGTGCCAAGAATCAAAACGATTTTGTCGTTTGGATAAGTTGCTTTTAACGCTTCAACGGTATCAATCGTATAGCTAGGGCCACTACGATGAATCTCAATGCTATTTACTAAGACCTCATCGCCTAAATCAAGTTCTGCTACTGCTAACTGGCACATCTTCAAGCGATCTTCACCCGAAGCAACTGGTGCATTCTCGCGTAACCAAGGATCGCCAGCTGGAACCAAAATAATTTGATCAACTACATCGCTTTCGATTAGTTCTGTGATTACATAAAGATTGCCTTTGTGGATTGGGTCAATAGTGCCGCCATAAAGGCCAATCCGATTACTGCGACTCAAACTCTAACTTTTCTAAATTACTTGCCGAGGCGAAGTGTTAAATAAAGAAGGAGTGAGAGAACACCAAAAGCTAGTAGACCAAAGAAAGCTGGCGGTGCTGGCAGTTCGCGAGCGATTTCAGATGCACGAATAATCATGGGCTGAGCCTACTACGACCCTGCGAGTAGTTTCTTAAAGGCTGCTTCGTCGATAATCGTTAGGCCTAATTCTTCAGCTTTGGCCAACTTTGACCCAGGTTCGGCTCCCACTAAAAGATAATTAGTTTTCTTAGAAACTGATGACGATGCTTTTCCGCCATGTGCCGTAATAGTTTCGGCGATGCCATCGCGGGTGAAGGATTCCAGCCCGCCAGTTACTACGAAAGTCAGCCCGGCCAAAGTTTGTGGCGCTGTATTGGTATCTACGAAATGCACTGTTACACCAGCTGCAGTCCAGCGTTCGACAATGCGCTTATGCCAATCAACAGCAAACCACTCTGAAATCGCCTCAGCCATAGTTGCGCCAACGCCATCGATCGCGGCAATTTCTTCGACCGAAGCAAGTGATAACTTTTCTAGCGATCCGAATTCCGTTGCTAGAGCTTGAGCAGAAGTTGGGCCAACGTGGCGAATTGATAAGGCCACAATGGTTCGCCACAGCGGGCGAGTTTTTGCCACCTCGAGAGCGCTCATCAACTTATCGACGTTAGCTGCTGGCTGGCCATCTTTCTTAGTAAAGAAACTCGACTTTATTAATTTAGCCGGAGTTAGATCAAATAGTTCAGATTCATCTTCCAGAATCTTTTCCGAAAGCAACGCAGTGGCTGCTTCGTAACCGAGCACATCAATATCTAGAGCAGCTCGGGAGGCAATGTAATAAATTCGCTCACGTAATTGAGCTGGGCAAGATCTGGTATTTGGGCAACGGATATCAATATCGCCTTCGGTAATTGCGCGAAGTTCGCTGCCACAATCTGGACAATTAGTTGGCATGACGAATGCGCGCTCGCTGCCATCGCGGCGTTCAACAACTGGTGCCAGTACTTCAGGGATAACATCGCCAGCTTTGCGAATAATTACGGTATCGCCAATCAGAATGCCTTTACGAATTACTTCTTGGGCGTTATGTAGCGTGGCATTAGTAACGGTTGAACCAGCAACTTTGACCGGTTCCATGAAAGCAAATGGAGTTACTCGACCAGTACGACCAACACTGACCTTGATATCGAGCAACTTTGTAGTGACTTCTTCGGGTGGGTATTTAAAGGCAATTGCCCACTTAGGTGCACGCGAGGTAAAACCTAGCTTCTCTTGCGAAGCAATCTCATCGACCTTAATTACAACGCCATCGATTTCATGCTCAACATCGTGGCGATGAGCTTCGTAATAGCCAATAAAATCAGTTACTTCAGCTCGGTTTGAGCAAACTTTAAAGCGAGCACTTGTTGGCAGCCCTAAACCTTTAAGTAGCTCGTAGGCTTGACTCTGTGCCGAAAATTCGATTCCGGTTCGAGCACCAACGCCATGTACAACAACATCAAGTGGCCGGCTAGCAGTAACGCGCGGATCTTTCTGACGTAACGAACCTGCGGCACCATTGCGTGGATTAGCAAATAAAGGTTTGCCGGCTTCTTCAAGTGCCTCGTTCATCTCGTTGAATTGGGCGATTGGAAAGAAAACTTCGCCGCGAACTTCGATTAGCTCTGGGACTTTCTTGCCACTTAAATTGTGAGGCAGAGATTTAATGGTTTTCACATTTAGCGTTACATCTTCACCAGTTGTGCCATTACCGCGAGTCAGAGCGCGAGTTAGTTGACCGTTTTCAAATTTGAGGTTAATCGCCAGGCCATCGACTTTAAGTTCACATAAGTATTGCGGGTTAGGAATTTCTTTCTCAACCCGATCGAACCAGGTACTTAACTCATCTAGATCAAAGACGTTATCAAGACTCATCATTTTTTCGATGTGATCGTGTTGTTCAAATTGAGTTGAGAAGCCGCCGCCCACATGCAGCGTAGGTGAATCTGGTTCTTTAAGTTCCGGGTGTTTAGCTTCTAACGCTTCGAGTTCTTTTAATAATTTATCGAACTCGGCATCGGTAACAGTTGGGTCATCAAGGACGTAATAACGAAACTGATGGTCACGAATCTGAGACGATAGTTCAACTATGCGATGGCGCGCAGCATTACTCATGACAATTACTCGGTCTGACAGATCGTGGCCGAACCAACTACCCGATCACCATCGTAAATAACCATGGCTTGCCCAGTGGCCAGCCCCAGCAAAGGTTCATCAAGTTCGGCAATTAGATTGCTGCCATCAAAGTAATAGGTGCAATCAAGGGCACTTCCGTGCGCTCTAATCTGCACAAAACCACGCTTTTTCTCATCAGTTACGTCGGGGCCGCACCAGATTGCGCGCTCGCCCCAGATCTTCGAGATTGCTAACTCTTCGCGAGAGCCAACAACCACCGCCAACATAAATACCAATAACATCAGTACCAAAAACTGAAAGATTG
>CAIXTG010000050.1 GCA_903922325.1 uncultured Actinomycetes bacterium | reverse complement strand
CTCCAACTTTCGATAAATCTCAAGTGTGGCAGATGAAGTATTCATGGTGTAGAAATGCAGACCAGGCACACCTAGCTCGAGTAGTTGTTCACAGAGTTCAGTAGCGATCTCGATTCCGAGTTTTTGAACTGCATCGTGATCATCTTCGACAGCTGAGAATTTCGCCAAGATCTTGGTTGGAATCGCAGTTCCACTTAGTTCGGACATGCGAACCAGTTGCTTGACATTGGTAACCGGCAAGATGCCCGGAATAATTGGCAAGTTAGATCCTTTTGCGGCAAGTGCTTCGACTAGTCGTTGATAACTTTGCGCTTCAAAGAAGAATTGAGTTGTGGCAAAACTTGCACCTAGTGATTCTTTGCGAATCAATACATCGACGTCTTTTACTAAATCACCATTCGATGCTGGGTGCCCATCGGGAAATGCAGCCACTCCAACTTCAAAGCCGCCAACTTCCATTGCTAATTCAACTAATTGGTCAGCATGATTAAAGCCACCCATCGTTGGCACCCAAGGAGCACTTGGCCCACCAGTTGGATCACCGCGCAATGCAAGAATGCTATGAATACCGGCTTCTTTATACTTCTGCAGAATTTCTATCAGCTCGCCTCGAGTCGAACCAACGCAAGTTAAATGGGCAACTGTTGGAATCGAGGTTCGTTCGGTGATCTGTGAAGTTATGCGAATCGTGCGATCACGGGTTGACCCCCCGGCACCATATGTGACTGAAATGAAATCTGGCGCAATCGGTTCAAGAGCTGACATGGCAGCCCAAAGGCGTTCTTCGCCTGCCTGATCTTTAGGCGGAAAGAACTCAAATGAGTATTTGGTCGCGCGAATAGCCACTAGGTCAGCGTATCGTTACGCGCGTGAAACCTGAGGCATCTGCTCAATCCCTTGAGCAACTTAAATCTTTGCGCGAGCAAGTCGAGGCGCAACTCAAGGATTTCCTGTCAACACAAAGTGATTACTTCACCACAATCGCTCCTGAGTTAAAACCCGCTGCCAGCAGTTTGAGCGCCTTTGTAGTTAACGGCGGAAAACGGTTTAGGCCTCTCTTTGCAGCCGTTGGCGCAATGGGTGCTGGTTCTCAATTAAGCGATGCCGAGATTAGAGCTTTTGCTAGTTTGGAATTACTACAGGCTTGCGCATTAGTTCACGATGACTTGATGGATGCTTCAGATACTCGACGTGGCGAGCCAGCGATTCATAAATTGTTTGAATCTATGCATGTTGCTGAAAAATATCAAGGCAAAGCTACTCAATTTGGTTTGTCAGCCTCTGTGTTAATTGGCGATCTTGCACTTATCTGGTCAGATCAGATGTTGAACAGTTCTGGAATTAAAAACGAATCTTTGCTTGCCGCCCTTAGTGTTCACGATGAAATGCGAGTTGAGTTAATTGCTGGGCAGTATCTAGATGTTTTCGAGCAAGCACGTGGCACTCAAAGCGTTGCTCAAGCGCTAAACATTGCCCGATACAAATCAGCCAAATACACAATCGAACGCCCGCTTCATTTAGGCGCTGCTATTGCAATACCCGATGCAGCAAAGCGTGCGCAGATAGTTTCGATCTATTCCGAATTTGGATTACCTCTGGGCGAAGCTTTCCAATTACGCGATGACCTACTCGGTGTCTTTGGTGATCCTAAAGTTACGGGCAAGCCTGCCGGTGATGATTTGCGCGAAGGAAAGCGCACAGTCTTGATGGCAATGACGCACGATCGAATTTCTGGCCCCGCTGAAGCCGAATTTCTAAAGGAATTTGGAAATCACGATATCTCGGAAAACGCTATTGCGCGCTTGCAAGAGATCATTGCCGAAACCGGCGCTGCCATGCACGTGGAAGATCTAATTGAAGAATTAACGTCGACTGCATTAGAAGCAATTGCCCGCGATGAAATTGACTCGCAAGCGCGCAAACTATTGACCGAAATGGCAATCATCGCAACGAAGAGAAACACGTGAAATTAAATGGTTAAGCAGATTAAAGGTCCTAGCGATCATGTAGTTGTTGTTGGTGCTGGTTATGCTGGTTTGAGCGCTGCTCTTCGGTTAGCTGGCGCTGGTCGCAAAGTAACAATAATTGAACGTGAGTCGGTTCCTGGCGGTCGAAGTGGCCTGCTAAAGCGCGACGGATATTCATTTGATACTGGTCCAACCGTATTGACCATGCCCTCTTTGATTAACGATGCTTTTAACTGTGTCGGTGAAGAGTTAAAAGACTGGGTCGACTTAATGCCCTTGAAGCCGCTCTATCGTGCTTTCTACGATGATGGTTCGCAAATTGATGTTCACGCAAATACCGATGAGATGGAAGCCGAGATTTCTCGCACTGTTAGCTCTGCTGAAGCTGCGGGTTATCGCAAGTATGTAGATTTCGTAACTAAGTTGTACAAGTACGAAATGAATGACTTTATTGATCGCAATATTGATTCACCATTAAATTTACTAACCCCAAACTTGGCACGTTTAGTTGCTCTTGGTGGTTTTCGAAAGCTACAACCTAAAGTTAATCAATATCT
>CAIXTG010000049.1 GCA_903922325.1 uncultured Actinomycetes bacterium | reverse complement strand
CTTGCTCAATCACCACAATCTCAGTCTGGCCAAGTGATGGCTTAAGAGCCCTTCGAACCCTTAATGAACAGGCTCATTTACGCTAGTCCAACTGTACTAAGCCATAATTTTGCCATTTCGGAATGACCAAAAAATGTGGGATGAATTCCATCATCAGCAATCTCTGCCATTGGAACTCTTGTGGCTAAATTGTTTAAATACGAATCGAATGGCACAAGCACTGCGCTGAACTCCTTGGCCATCGCATGAACAACATCGATCTTTGGATTCAAGTCCTCTCGCCATGTATTCATCTCTTTTCGAACCGATAACAAAAATGGTTCACACAATACAAACTGTGGATTGCAAGTCTGGCGGGTGAGCGTTAATAGCTGGTGATAACGGTCGCGAAAATCCTGCGTGCTGGTTAGATCATTGTCGTCGTACCTGCGCCATGTGTCATTTATTCCTATAGCAATTGATACAAGAGATGGCTTATGGTCTAGAACATCTCTTTGCCACCGTTTTTCTAGATCTACTAATCGGTGGCCGCTTGTTCCAACATTAATAATTTGACCAGCTAACTTGCCAGAACGTGCAATTTCACGGACATAGCCATCACCGTAAGGAGGTTCGATTTCGCGTCCGCAATCTGTAACGGAATCACCAATAAAGATATTAACTGCTGACATTGGCCTACCTCCTAACTTTGTAGTTCTGCCATGAGTTCGTTGATTGGTCCTTCAATCTGATCACCAAAGAGATTCTTGCGATGTACCTCTAACAGTTCACGCAATTCTGCCAGTTTTTCAATTTCTGTAGAGGTGCCTGAAATGCAGCCTCTAACTGAATCAAAGCCGCAACCTTGCAGGACTTTTCCTAATCCAATTAAGACTTCGCCGCCTATGGCATATTTCTCTAACCATTTTTCAATTTCTTGAATCATTAATGGCTCACTGAAACTACTTTGCAGAAGATATGCATGGTTCTTAACTATTTCTTGACCTGCCTGGATGAAAATATCCCCAGATTCCTGCAAATTTCCCTTACGCCACTGGGTGACGCCTTTACGAAATACTTGTCGTAGATCAGGGGCAGGGTCTCCACCAACTGCTGTTCCCATTGATGTGCGCAGAAACTTTCGTAGGGCAATTCGATCTTGTTCATTATCAACGCAGTGAACAAGTGCCTTTTCCCAGGATTGATCAGGATCATAAGATTGTGAGTTCCACAGGTACTCACCGATTGTGAACAGTGGAATCTGGGACATTTCAAATTGCAGCATTGGATTAGAAACTAACCCGGACGAGTATTTGTGTAATCCAACTTCACGGCCGCGAACGGGCCCGATAAATAGGCTCTTTTGTAAACCACCATCATTGACGGGAAAGTTATCCCAGTACAAAGGCGGACGAAGAGCGTTGCGCTCAAAGATTACGGCATCGGAAATATCAAGGTACTCAGAGATAATTGAGCGCCCCGTCCACATCATATTTACACGTGGGTGGAGTTCTTTGCCCAACTCTTGAATATATGGTTCATTGCCCCGCCCTGAATAGTGCATGGGACAAACGGTCAACATAGCTTTTGGATCAAGTGCAACCAACTTTTCCCATACTCTATTTGTGAAATCAGCGTGAGCAGCAGCAGTTGACAAGTAAGCAGCTATATCTTCCTCATGTGAAAGCTCCCAGGCAATATCATCCCACAATAAACCAAAGTGACGTGCGCCTAATTTCAACACTTGCTTGTATCTATTAACCACGGCATCAACATCTGCTTCGTCAATGTATTTAACGGATAAGCCTGGGGAAACGCAGATTACGACCTCTATCGCATTCTTATGCCCAGTTTCAATTAACTCTTTAGTACTAGATATAAATGTT
>CAIXTG010000048.1 GCA_903922325.1 uncultured Actinomycetes bacterium | reverse complement strand
GTAGTTCTTACATGCCCAGACGTAGCCACCCTCCATACGTAATGACATAGCAACCATGTCATCGATCAGACGGTGCTCATACCAAATTTCAGCTGCGTCGAACTTTTCCTTGAATTCGGCTTGGTAGATCTCTTCGAAAATATCTTTGAAGCGACCGTCGTAAGCTTTCAGAATAGTGTTCTTAGTTGAAAGATAAACTGGGTACTTACGAATCAAACCGTAATTTAGCGAAGCGCGAGCAAAGTCGCGGATTGATTCATCGAGGTTATACATACCCATTGCTACACCTGATGACTTGAAATCATAAACGGTGTGCTCGATTGGAGCAGATCCATCTTCAGGCACGAAAGTCATTGTTAACTTGCCAGCGCCCGGAACCTTGAAATCTGTGGCACGGTATTGATCACCGAATGCGTGACGGCCGATAACGATTGGCTTTGTCCAGTGTGGAACCAAACGAGGAACATTGCTGATGATGATTGGTTCGCGGAAAATTACGCCACCGAGAATATTGCGAACAGTTCCGTTAGGAGACTTCCACATCTTCTTAAGGCCGAATTCTTCAACGCGGGCCTCATCAGGAGTAATGGTTGCGCACTTAATACCGACGCCGTGCTTTTGAATTGCATGAGCTGAATCGATAGTTACTTGATCATCAGTTGCATCGCGATTTTCCATACCCAAGTCGTAGTACTCAAGATTCACATCGAGATAAGGCAAGATCAAGGAATCCTTGATGAACTGCCAGATAATGCGAGTCATTTCGTCGCCATCTAGCTCGACAACAGTTCCTACTACTTTAATTTTTGACATTTAAAGCGGCTCCTTAAAGGGTTTGGACATCGGCTTGTTTTGCACGGACAGCTTCGGCTGCGACCTTTAGGGCGGCAACTTCAGATTCAGTTAAATCGCTTTCTACAACTTTCTTAATACCGGTGCGGCCAATCTCGGCTTCAACGCCTAGATAGACACCGGAAATACCGTATTCACCATCGACCCATGCACACACTGGCATTACTGCACCAGAATCTTCGATTACTGCTTTGGCCATACGAGCAGCAGCAGCTGATGGTGCGTAGTATGCAGAACCAGTCTTAAGTAGCGCCACAACTTCGGCACCACCATTGCGAGTGCGATCAACAAGCGCATCGATATCAGCTTGAGAGAGTAATTCGCTAAGTGGCTTGCCATCTACAGTGCAACGACTTGGTACTGGAACCATGGTGTCGCCATGTGAACCAAGAGTTAGCGTCTTAACTGAAGAAACTTTAACGCCTAGCTTTTCTGCAACGTTGTCGGTGAAGCGAGCAGTATCTAACATGCCAGCTTGACCGATTACACGGTGCTTTGGAAAACCGGTTGCTAGTTGAGCAAGTGCGGTCATTTCATCAAGTGGATTTGAAACCACGATAATTACCGCATTTGGAGAATGCTTTGCAATATTTTCAGCAACACCGCGAACGATGCCAGCGTTTACGCCGATGAGATCCATACGGCTCATGCCTGGCTTGCGTGGTAAGCCAGCAGTAATTACAACTACATCTGAATTTGCTGTTGCTTCGTAGCCAGCGCCATCTGCGGTTGTGGTTGCGCCAATAATTTTTGTTTCGAAACCTTCGATTGAACGAGATTGGTTCATATCAAGTGCCAAACCTTCTGGCTTGCCTTCAAGAATATCGGTGAGAACTACCGTGTCGAAAATGTTGTATTCAGCTAAGCGCATCGCGGTGGTTGAACCATAGAATCCGGCGCCTACTACTGTGACTTTGCTACCCATTTGCAGTTCTCCTGAATGTAAGAAATATCTTGAGGTCGAGGTAAATCCTAGCGCCCGCGTGGAAGTGCTATTGCCAGCACAAAGAGGCTGATCGAAATTGCTAGTGGCAAATAAAGTTCAATTTTGCGTTGCCCACGCTGCGAAATGGCGAAAAGTCCAGTGCCCACTGCAATTAAAAGTGATCCAGTTCGCACTAATCCGAGTGCTCCCGCTACTACCCCAGCAGCCACTAATGCGTATGAGGAATAGGAAATTACTCGCATGCCTCAACCACATTGGTAAGTAACATCGCTCGAGTCATTGGGCCTACACCGCCAGGCATTGGAGCAACATTTGCGGCAATTTCAAATACATCAGGGTGAACATCACCAAGTAAGCCAGCTTCGGTTCGTGAAATTCCAACATCTAAAACAGTAGCGCCCGGTTTAATCATTTGGGCAGTCAAGAAATGTGCTTTTCCAATTGCCGCAACCACGATGTCAGCCTGTTTAACATGCTTTGCTAAATCTTTAGTACCAGTATGCGTCAAAGTAACTGTGGCATTTTCTTCTTTACGTGTTAGCAATAATCCAAGTGGGCGACCTACCGTTAAACCGCGACCGATTACACAAACTTCTGCTCCAGCGATTGGTACTTCGTAATGACGCAACAACGCGACAATGCCTCGAGGCGTGCAAGGCAGCGGGGCTGCGTAGCCACTAACTAATCGACCGAGGTTCATTGGGTGTAATCCATCAGCATCTTTAGCCGGATCAATTGCTTCCAGAATCGCCTGCGCATTAATTCCGCTTGGCATTGGTAACTGCACTATGTAACCAGTGCACTCTTTTGCTGAATTCAAATCTTTAATTGCAGCCATTACGTCTGCTTGCGTTGCAGATGCGGGTAGATCAACGCGAATTGAATTAATTCCGACTTCTTGGCAATCACGATGTTTGCCAGCAACGTAAGAATGTGAACCTGGATCATCGCCAACTAGAACAGTTCCTAAACCAGGCGTGATTCCTTTTGCCTTTAAAACTTCAGTGCGAGTGCGCAGATCCGCTTTAACTATTGTGGCAAGTGCTTTGCCATCGAGAATCCGCGCTTTATGCATGGGAGAAGTGTCTTGTACTAGTGAAGAACATTGCAACATTGGCAGCTTTTGCGGCAGCAATTACCTCTTCATCGCGCACACTGCCACCTGGCTGAGCTACTGCAACCACACCGGCGTCTAGCAATATCTGCAATCCATCGGCAAATGGGAAGAACGCATCACTTGCAGCAACTGAGCCAACTACGCGATCGCCAGCACGATCAACTGCTAACTTCGCCGAATCAACGCGATTTACTTGGCCCATTCCAATACCAACGGCAGCACTATCTTTAGCAAGCAATATGGCGTTGCTCTTTACGGCTCGGACTGAACGCCAAGCAAATTCTAAATCTTTGAGTGTTTGTGCACTTACTGGCTCTCCAGAAACTTGCACCCAATTAGCTGCACTATCTCCAGGAGCATCGATCAAATCGCTTTCTTGCAATAGCGCTCCACCAGAAACCGGGCGCAGTTCAATTGGATTAATTGCAGTTAAGTCACATTGCAAAATACGAATCGAAGGTTTTTTCATTAATACTTCTAGCGCATCAGCATCAAATGCGGGCGCAATTAAAACTTCAGTGAAAATCTTAGAAAGCGGCTCGGCCATTGCTAAATCAACTTTGCGGTTAGCAGCTAC
>CAIXTG010000047.1 GCA_903922325.1 uncultured Actinomycetes bacterium | reverse complement strand
TGTGCATCACTGCTGCATCACTTAATGCATCACCCTCAACCCCTTGCAATACAAGGCTTTCGGGTGTGGGTGATGCAGTGATGCACTGAATTCAAGGGTAGATGGTTGCATGAGTTATTAAGTAGATGTCCAGCGCTCTTCTACCTGCTCTTTGGTGGGTAAAATATCGCCTGACAGATGCTCACATTCATCACCTAATATAAGTTGGTAGGGTTTGAAATTATTCAATTCTAAATTCACGAGTTCATTCGATTTAATGAGCGAGGATATATGACGAGTAATCGTAGATTGATGAATTCCAAGTTCAACGGCAATCTCTCTTGAAGACATTTTTACTTTTCGTTCATTAGCAGGAAGGGATTTTATCTTCTCAATAACCCAATTTAACACCATTGTGCGAGCAGGCACTTCAGCGCTGTTGGCTGATAACGCTAAGCACGCTTCAATGGCCTGCTTGGCGTTTTCATAATCCTCCAAATTCGCAATGACATAGCCTTCCTCTGACTCTTCACGATTAGCACAGTGAATTAAAGCAGATGCTTTAATTAGTCCACTCAAACCATGGGGGATGTCGCGACGAAATCGGACAGGAACATATTCTAAAGCAGCCACAATTGCTCCAAAATAAGGGATGGATACGATATGTGTGGGATGTAACTCTAACCACTCATCGAATTGATGCCATTGTGTAAAGATATCCGTCAAATCTTCATCCGTCGAAGTGGTAGGATGCGTCTTTGAGCGAGTAATTCCTTTTAGGATCGCCTTCGTGTGATCTTGTGATTCGTTTACATAAACGGATAACACACGGGTTTCAATCTCAGGATCTGTAAAATCGCGAGTTGTGCCAGCAAAAAGACCCACTGGTCCCTGTTT
This sequence comes from uncultured Actinomycetes bacterium, assembly GCA_903922325.1. Taxonomy (GTDB): domain Bacteria; phylum Actinomycetota; class Actinomycetes; order Nanopelagicales; family Nanopelagicaceae; genus Planktophila. The sequence continues at coordinate 2,415 of CAIXTG010000047.1, read as the reverse complement.
TTGTATCGTTACCGTTTGCCGCTTATTAGTGAGCGGATCACATTCAACTACCCTGTGATTCAATTGATGCTCTGATAAAATGCTTTTCATAATCATCGTAATATCGGAGTCTTTATCTTGGAGCAATTGATTGATTTCAGGTAAAAACAGAATTTTGTGCTGATAGCAGGTATCTTGATCATAGATCATGGCTTTCTGGCTCATTGAGCCAAAACGCAGCCAACTTTCATTTTCGCGAAATAAGGAAAGCACTACGCCCATAACGTAAGATTTACCACCTGAGCTACTACCTTTGCAAAATATGGAAACGGGGCAATCGCCTTTTGCTTTAAGTAGACGGCTCACGACACCTAAATACAATAATTTAATCAAAGCTTCTTCACCGATCACATTAAGTTTTTGCTGACAGACTTCCGCTACATGTCGCAAAATATTTTCCTGTGACGCCATTTCTTTGATTTGAGACCAGCGTTCATGTCGAAGCGCCGCTCTTTCTTCAGGTGTAAGCAAAATAGTAGGCGATTCCTCAGGCTTTTTAGCAGAAGGCCGAAGATTATCCACTTCTTTATCGAGCGCATTCACTCGTATATCGACTTGATTAGCCGCCTTTTTGCGTGCTTGCTCATATTCGATTTTAGGCAAACTGGCTAACGCAGAGAGTGTAAGATCAGTTTTGAGTTGAACAGGGATTTTCTCTAGCCAATGCTCGAAAGGGATAATGTTTTGAGCGACATCATCGTGCGTAAGCTCGGGAAAGTCTGCGATATCCTCCCCATTCGTCCAGCCCATTATCTCGACATCCAAAATGGAGGTTTTGATTCCCTTGAATTGTGCAAGTAGCCCTAGTTGGAGTGCATACTTTTTACCGGCATCATCAGCATCAGGAAAAATAGTGATTTCAGCTGCTTGCCACAACGGGCTTAAATCACTTTTAAGTAGTGCACAACACCCGCCTTGAGTTGTCGTAGCAACCGTGTTCGGGTAAAAGTTTTGCAAATGATTGGCAACCTTTTCTCCTTCACCGAAATGAATAGAAATGCCTGGTGTCAATAAATGGCGATTGTATAGCGGTGTGCCAGTCGAAAACGTCGGCAATCCTAATGAAACCAAACCATTATGGTCTAGGGTGAGTGGAATAACTTCTTTTGCCCCATTAGCTAAAATGGTTTTGGCCACATAAAACACGACTTTTCCATCGCTGTCATGATATGAATAGTAATCCGATACATGATCCCCATCACGAATAAAAGCGGGAAATTCAAAGGCACTAGCTAGCATTGACGAAACAGGTTTAATTTTTGGAGTTACCCTCGCTGATTTCATCGGATCATTTACTAAATCTAATCGAACAATTTCATCTTCAAGTGCTAGCTTCGCGTCATCGAAGGTGAGATGCTTAATATATTGATACAAAGACAGGAAATTAACACCTTTGCTTTTTTCATCGTCTAATGCGAAATCCCCCCATTTTCCAGTTTGGATATTAATCTTAAAACTACCTGGATTTTCATCTGATCGTGTTGGGTTTTTAGCTATAAATTCACTGCCAACCACTTTTCCGTCTGGAAGCCAGAGCTTGAGTAACGTCTCAGCATGTTGCAAAGCATGCGCATTCACGTTATTTATATTCATAATGCCCCCTTTTTGCTACGAGCACGAAGCATGATTTTTTTAATATCTGCTGGCAAAGTTTGAATAAGTGCTAAGTTTTCCTTTACATTGACTTGATCCTCGCCATCACTTGGGAATAGCAGAACGCACTCTTTATGAGGGAACTCTACTTGTTCAAACTCATCGTAATATTCAATAGCAGAGTAACCAACGACATTGGGCCACTGCCCATTTTCTTTTACCTCAATGACTAATTTCTGATTGAGTAAATCGGAGGCTGATTCAATCCCATCTAAGCAACTCATTATTGAGATTAAAGTCGATTTTTCATGATAAGAATGGGTAACCAATTTTGTGATTAGAGCCCCAGACGTTAATTGGAATGTGAACATTAGTGACGGCTTGGGTGACGAAGAAGTATTAAAAGCGTACTCACCAATATCAACAACATGGATGATTCTAGCTGGGTAAATACCTGAAGTAATCAGCTCAGAAATAGGTTTGGGTTGAAGCGTTGCTTCATTGATATTAAATTTTGCCATTTTCAGCACCATTTGTTTAAAAATAAAAAATGAGTTGCCGATGGATGTAGAGCTTAAAAAGGTTCTACATTCATCAGCATGAAGTGTAGAAACTACTTTTTTGCACTAGTTTGTTGAGACTCAATCCAATGAAAGAACTTGGCTTCGTCTATGAGTACTTTTCGTCCAATGCGGACTATTGCCCCAGAGCTTGCGAGACCATTGATCGATTCATTGAAAATGAGGGAGCGAAGTCCACCTAAAGTAAAGGCAGGGTGTTTTT
>CAIXTG010000046.1 GCA_903922325.1 uncultured Actinomycetes bacterium | reverse complement strand
ATTTTCTACGCAAAAAAGTGAATTAATCGCACCTTTTGCTGTGATGTGACCTCTGTTGCTATCCTTCACTTCACTCGTCCGGGTGGCGGAATTGGCAGACGCGCTAGCTTGAGGTGTTAGTGCCCGCAAGGGCTTAGGGGTTCAAGTCCCCTCCCGGACACACATATTCGCCAAAACTTGAATCCGAAAGGAAGAGCGCATGAAGATTGCAGAGGCGCTCGCTCTGATCCGCCCGATTCCGGATTTTCCGATTCCAGGCGTTCTGTTCCAAGATATTGCCCCACTTATTGCCAATCCGGTCGCTTACGAATTAATTACCAAGGAATTCGCGCAGACCGAGTCCGCTTTTAACTTAGTAGCCGGAGTTGAATCTCGAGGGTTCATTTTAGCCAGTGCGATCGCTATTGATAGTGCAGTTGGTTTCGTCCCGATTCGCAAAGCTGGCAAATTACCTGGCGCTGTGATCAAACGTGAATACGGTTTGGAATATGGGAGTGACAGCCTTGAAATGCAGGTTGATGCACTATCCCACGTAGCAGACCCAAAAGTTTTGCTGATTGATGATGTGCTCGCTACGGGTGGAACTTTAATTGCAGCGCTTGAATTAATCACAGACTTAGCTGGTGAAATCAGCGAGATTGCGGTTCTGTTGGAGATTAGTGCTCTAGGTGGTCGCGAACGTATTTTGGCGGCCTTTCCGAACTTAAAGATTCGGGCGCTGGTGCAGATTTGAAATCAGCTACCGCAAAGATTCTGGAAATCCAAGGGTTACGTGCTCTTGCAGCTACTTTAGTTCTAATTTTTCATGCCAAGTTTGTTTCTGGCGGGTTCATCGGCGTTGATATTTTCTATGTGATTTCCGGTTTTTTAATTACTGGCTTGCTACTCAAGGAATTGAATGTCACCGGTCGAATTTCGCTAAAAGCTTTCTACCTGCGCCGCAGCAAGCGCTTGCTACCAGCATCTTTCCTAGTGTTATTTGTAACTGCGATTTTCGCGTGGTTGGTTTTGCCGCCAATTTCACGAGGCTCAATTGGTCGCGACTTAATCGCTACTACTTTATATATTTCAAATTACCTCTTTGCGTGGTGGCAGAATGATTATCAGAATCTCAATGCAACACCTTCCCCGTTTATTCACTATTGGTCACTCGCCGTTGAGGAACAGTTCTATATCTTCTGGCCGCTTTTTATCATCGCGTTGGCAAAGCTTAAAAGTGCCCGCAAATTCTTAATCGGATTCTCAACTGTAACTATCGTTACTTTTACCCTTGGAGTTTGGCTAACTATTGTTGCGCCCATCTGGGCTTTCTATTCATTGCCAACTCGAGCTTGGGAATTAAGTGTTGGCGCACTAATTGCGTTGTTGCCAGCTTTAAGAAGGCAGAGTCGATTACTAGCTATCTTGGGTGCAATCGCACTAATCATTTCGGCGCTATGGTTTAACGAACGGACACCTTTCCCGGGTGCATACGCCTTGTTACCAGTTCTAGGAACTGCAGCGCTCTTATCGAGTATTGGTTCTTGGCCACAGCCTTTGAAATGGCTAGCTACTAATCGCGTTTCGGTTCGGCTCGGAAAGATTTCTTATCCGCTTTATCTCTGGCACTGGCCAGTCCTAGTCTTACCAATCGCTCTTTTTGCGCGCGACCTTTATCTCTGGGAACGAATTGGCGCGTTGATACTGACGATAATTTTGGCGGACTTAACGACCAGATTCGTAGAAGAACCATTAAGAGCAAGGAACTTTAAACCACGACGTGTCGTAATAAGTACCGCCCTAGCTATGGTGTTCGCACTCTTGGTTGGTTTTGGTATCGCACAGTCAACAACGTCTTCCATCCTAGTCAACGGTAAGCAAGTTACATTAGCGAGCATTGAATCGCGGCCAACACCTTATGACGATGGTTGCCACTTGAATTATCATGAATCAGTTTCGCCACTTTGTGAATTCGGAAAGCTTGATAGTGCTAAGACCGTTGTTCTTTATGGCGACTCTCATGCGGTTCAGTGGTTTCCGGCGCTAGAAAAACTAGCGACTGAAAAAGGATTCAAATTGATAACCTTGACCAAATCAGCTTGCCCGTCAATTGATGTGGTGCGCGAGAGCGTTGGGGCTTTCAAGATGAGTAACTGCGCTGCTTGGCGAGAGAATGCAATTGCGCGAATTACTGCAGCGAAACCAGATTTGATCATCCTTTCCTCCTTTGAACACTTTGTCCCAGAGGGCGATCCACGAAACGTTGAACAATGGTGGGCCGCAGGCTCCGAGCGCACGTATCAAACATTGCGACCACTTACTTCAAAGATTGTCTATTTACTCGATACTCCTCTGCCAAAACGAAATATCCCGAACTGCTTAGCAAGTACAAGCGCTGACAAATGTTTAGCCGATTCAACACTCGGATTACCACAAGTGGCCCAGTTCGAAATCATTAATCCAGCTAATTGGCTATGCACCAACAATTGCCCAGGTATTGTGCGAGAAAATGTGGCTTATCGTGATGCCTCACACATCAGCGTCGCAACTTCACTGGAACTTTCAGATTTACTTTGGCAAGCGCTAGTTGCTAAAGGATTTTCGCTTTGATGTGGCAGGATTACCGACATGGCTGAGTTGACGTACTACTGCGGAACGATGGATAGCGGTAAGTCGACGCTTGCCCTACAGACGGCGCATAACCATCAAAGCCGTGGACGTACTGGGTTAATTTTTACGAATCAAGACCGCGCCGGTGTTGGCGTAATTTCATCGCGACTTGGGCTACAAAGTGCCGCGATTGAAGTTGGACCCGATCTTGATATTCATCGGTTTGTGGTCGATCAGTTATCTATTGGATCACGAGTCGATTACATCATTTGCGATGAAGCTCAATTTTATGAGCCAATTCAGATTGATCAATTAGCGCGCATAGTCGATGGTTTAGGTATCGATGTATACGCCTTTGGAATTCTGGCTGATTTTAGAACCAAACTTTTCCCGGGCTCTGCGCGACTAGTTGAACTGGCCGATCGGGTTAATACCTTGCAAGTTGAAGCACTTTGTTGGTGCGGTCAACGCGCGACACATAATGCTCGAACCATTAATGGCATTATGGTTACCGAAGGCGAGCAAGTTGTGGTCGGAGATACTAATAAGGCTGATGAAGTGGCATATGAAGTTCTTTGTCGACGACATCACATGCGTCAGTTGACTGCTCGAGTTTCTAGAGCAGGACATACTTCCAGTGATCCACTACCCTTCAATGCATGAACGTACGTGGATTAGCAGCGCTAATTAAGAACGCCCCTTTAACTCCTTATTCCTTTACGCGCAGAGAGTTACTGCCAAACGATGTGGCAATTGACATTAAATATGCCGGTATCTGCCACTCAGATATTCATCAAGTCAGAGAAGAGTGGGGCGGGGCACGTTTTCCGATGGTGCCTGGCCATGAAATCGCGGGCGTAGTAAGCGCAATAGGCAGTTCGGTCAGTAAATTCGCGGTTGGTGATTTGATTGGCGTTGGAGTATTTATTGATTCCTGTCGCGATTGTTCAAGCTGCAATCAAGGACTTGAGCAATATTGTGAAAAAGGCATGACGCCGACTTACAACGGAGTTGAACGTGACGGCGTTACGCCAACTATGGGTGGTTATTGCGATGGCTATGTAATCAACGAAAATTACGCAGTCAAGATTCCGGCCGGATTAGATTTGGCAGCTGTAGCACCCCTCTTGTGTGCGGGCATTACTTTGTATTCACCGCTTAAACATTGGAAAGCTGGGCCAGGAAAGAAAGTCGCCGTGATGGGCTTAGGTGGTCTCGGGCATATGGGAGTTAAGTTCGCGCACGCTTTAGGCGCCGAAGTAACCGTGTTATCGCACTCCCCTAGTAAAGAAGCTGATGCGCGTCAACTCGGAGCAGACCACTTTGTAGTTACCAGTGATCCAGCACAAATAAAGTTGAACAAACGAAAATTCGATTTGATTCTAAATACGGTTAGCGCTGAACATGACATTAATGATTACTTATCGCTGCTTACAACCGATGGAACTTTGGTGGTCATTGGGCTTCCTGGCGTCCCGTTTGCGGTTAACGCAGATTCGTTACTCTCTGGCCGTCGCTCCATGGCTGGTTCGATGATCGGTGGAATATCAGAATTGCAAGAGATGCTTAATTTTTGTGGCGAGAAAAACATTGTTAGCGAGATTGAATTAATTAGCGCAGATTATGTAAATACCGCCTATGAACGAACCGTTAAGAGCGATGTTCGCTTTCGTTTCGTAATTGATATCGCGACGCTTTAAACAAATTGATGCACGACAAGTGCAAATAGCGGCGCAATCGCTAGAGCTGGCAATAAATTGGCGACTGCTACTTCTTTGATCTTTAACAAACGAAGCGCGATACAGAGAAGCATCAGCCCACCGACAATTGTCATGGCTGCGATTTGATAACCACTTAAGATCGAACCTAATCCGAGGCCAATCAAGGTCCAAGCCCCTTGATAGATACCAACTGGAATAGCAGATGCGGCTACTCCCCAACCGAGTGAGGTGGCAAAAGCCATGGCAGCAAAAAAGTCGAGCGTAGATTTCAAGATCAATTGATCGATTCCGGTGCCCATGCCATCACTTATTGAACCTAGGATTGCTAGCGGGCCAATCGCAAAAAGCAGCGATGCGCTTACAAATCCCTCGATGAATGGGCTTTCTTTAGAGGCTCGGAAACGTCTGCGCAAATTTTCACCGAGAACTTCTAACTTCTCTTCTAGATGCAACGCACTACCGATCAACGCACCAATTAACAGTGAACCTAAGACGCATAGAAGCGTCCAACCCTTGGGAAGTGCTGAAATATATTCAGAAGACCAAAGCGGAATCAGCGCGCTCGCGGCAGCCAAGAGAGTGACCAGGCCCAGAATATCGGTTACTAAATCCCGCAGCTTCTCGCTAACTCTGGAACCGATTAAAACGCCAAGCGCAGCCCCACCAACAATGGTGACTACATTGATTAAAGTCCCTAAGCCCGCGAATTCCATTAGGGCGCAATGCTATCTCGCGCAGTTGCGAAGTGGGCTATCCTCGGCCAATGTCATTGACATCACGATTTATGGATTTCCTACGGCCGCATAAGACAATTCCAATTACGCCATGGCGAGCGAATAATCGTTGGGATTTATCAGTTTCTCGAGTGACGATTTTGTTCTTTGGCTTATTCATTTTCGGCATAGGCGATTCATTATTGATCCAATCAAATTTAGGAAATGCACCTTGGTCGGTTTTGGCACAAGGGCTAGCAAAGACTCTTGATTCAGAGATTGGACTGTTGACTTTCATAATCAGCGCGATCGTTTTGTTGCTATGGATACCGCTCAAAGAAAAGCCAGGATTTGGCACAGTTTCAAATATCGTCATAATCGCTGCTGCAATTCAACTTGGAATCGATTTCATTCCACCAGCTGGCAACACAATTGTCGGCTTGATCTACATTTTTCTGGGCATTGCTCTAGTTGGAGCCGGTTCAAGTCTTTATATAACTTGCGGGCTAGGGCCAGGACCTCGCGATGGACTTATGACAGCACTTCACCATAAAACCGGTATTCGGGTTGGCCGGGTTCGATTAGCTATCGAAGGCACGGTATTGCTACTAGGTGCCTTGCTAGGCGGCACTTTAGGCGTAGGAACTGCCCTATTTGCCCTACTTATTGGGCAATCGATCGCAATTTTCTTAGGGATTGTGGCTCGGCTTACCTCAAATACTTCTCAGTAAGCCTTAGGTTTGCCCTTAAGTTCCCTACGTTAGCCGAACGTTCTTCGGCTCGGAGTCGCAAACACCTCCGTTAACAAAATCAGAAAGGCACCTCATTGACTAAATTCCTAGACAGTTACTTCAAGATCTCGCAACGTGGATCTTCGGTAGCTACTGAAATCCGTGGCGGTCTCGTCACCTTCTTCACGATGGCTTATATCGTGGCACTTAACCCAATCATCCTGGCGTATTCACCAGATGCCAACGGTCAATTCCTATTTGGTGGCGCAGCACCTGCTCCAGCAATGGTCGCCGCAACCACCGCGTTAATTGCAGGTTTACTCACAATACTTATGGGCGCAGTGGCGAATTATCCATTAGCACTAGCAACCGGTCTTGGACTTAATACTTTCGTTGCAGTTGGTATTGCTTCTAAGATGACTTGGGCTGCAGCTATGGGCCTTGTTGTGCTCGAGGGTCTAATCATCTTGGTACTAGTTCTGACTGGTTTCCGCGTAGCTGTGTTTAAGGCAGTTCCACCCCAAATCAAGATTGCGATCTCAGTTGGTATCGGTCTATTCATCGCGCTTATCGGTCTGGTTGACGCAGGTTTCGTTCGCAGAACTGCGAGTGGTCCGGTTCCAGTAGGTCTAGGCGTTAATGGAAACCTAGTTGGTTGGCCAACGGTGGTTTTCGTATTTGGTCTAATTCTGATTATCGCTTTAATGGTTCGTAAAGTTAAAGGCGCTATTCTGATTGGTATCGTAGGCGCGACTGTTGTTGCAGTTGTAATCCAGAAGATGTACAACATCGCACCAGGGTTCACAGCTGGAAACCCACCAAAGATAGTTGATGGCGGCTGGGGTCTAAATATTCCTAGCGTTCCAACTGACATTGTGGCCACACCTAAATTCGACTTTGCTGGACAATTCGATCTCTTCGGAGCATTCCAGCTTGATAACGTAACTTTGGTTGCAGCCATTCTTCTTCTGTTCACATTGCTACTCTCTGATTTCTTCGACACAGTCGGAACAGTCACCGCAATTGGTCACGAGGCAGGACTTGCAGACAAAGATGGCAATGTAGATAACATTCAAAAGATCTTGTTGGTTGACTCTGTTGCAGCTGCAGCAGGTGGCGCCGCAGGTATCTCATCGAATACCAGCTACATCGAATCGGCTTCAGGTGTAGGCGAAGGTGCTCGTACTGGTTTAGCTTCAATCGTTACTGGTATCTGCTTCTTGCTAACCACCTTCTTAGCGCCACTAGTTGCAATCATTCCTTACGAGGCGGCAACCCCAGCGCTAATCATCGTAGGTTTCCTAATGATGACTCAGATCAAGAATATCGATTGGGATGATCTAGGTATTGCGATCCCTGCGTTCCTATCCATTATCTTGATGCCTTTTACTTACAACATCTCAGTTGGTATCGGCGCTGGTTTCATCACACACGTACTGATCCGGGTATTCCAAGGACGCGGCAAAGAAGTTCATGCTTTGTTGTACTTCGTCTCTGGTCTATTCATGATCTACTTCTTATCATCTCCAATTAATAATTGGACTGCATAAGTACTTGAGTTAAATAGAGACGGGCCACGAGAAATCGTGGCCCGTTTTCTTTTACGGCAATTGCCAGTTGATCGGATCTTGCCCCGAAGCAATCAGTAGTTCATTGCATTTTGTAAATGGTTTACTACCGAAGAACCCGCGATAGGCCGATAGTGGACTGGGATGAACTGACTCAACTTTTCGTGTCGGCGCGAAAGCGGTTCCCAATTTTTGTGCGTGACTCCCCCACAGGATCGCCACGCATCCGCTTTTTCCCAAAACATCTAAAGCTGCCGCAGTTATACGTTGCCAACCAATCTTGAGGTGCTCGGATTTATTGTCAAGATTTAAAGTTAATGAACTATTTAGCAGCGCGACCCCATTGCTAGCCCAATTCGATAAGTCGCCATTAATCGGATAGCTAAAGCCAGTGTCATAGACATATTCTGTGAAAATATTTTTAAGCGCAGCCGGAATTGGATTAATTTCCGGGTTCACACTGAAAGCGAATCCATTTGCATATCCCGGCGTTGGGTATGGGTCTTGGCCCACGATGACAGCACGATAATGAGCAATTGAATAACTAAAGACGCGGAGAACTTTTTCATGAGCAGGGGTTATGCGTTGCGCAGCAATAATCTGTTGGATCTGGGCGAGCTCTGAATGGTACTCAGCGAATAATGGGCGCCAACTATCATCGATTTGCGCGAGCAAAGAACCGAGCACCTTCTTTGGAAACAGTCAGTGGATAGTTAAAAACTTCAGAGACGTTTGCAGTAGTTAGAACTTCATCAATCTCGCCCGAATACGCGATTTGGCCATTTTTAATTAGAAGCGCATGAGTAGTGCCGACCGGTATTTCTTCGAGATGGTGAGTAACAATAATGGAAGCAGGAGAAGATGGATCACTTGCAAAGGTTGCAAACCGCGTCAAGAGATCTTCTCGACCGGGTAGGTCTAACCCGGAAGTTGGTTCATCAAGCAGAATCAGCTCGGGATCAACCATCAAAGCTCGGGCGATAGTGACTCGTTTACGTTCGCCTTCACTTAGAGTTCCATAAGCACGGTCACCCAATGATCGAACTCCAAAAGTCGTCAGCAATGCAATGGCCCGAGATTCATCCCAGAGGTCATAACTTTCATTCCAACGACCGCTGATTGCATATGCTGCAGTCAAAACAACATCTCGAACAAGTTCCTCATCTGGAATACCCGTTGTGCTGTTTGCTGAAACCAATCCAATTCGGGTGCGTAATTCGAATAGATCAACTTTGCCCATCGCTTTATCTAGAATCTGAGCCGATCCAGTTGTTGGAAAAATCCGAGTTGCGATCAATTGCAAAAGCGTGGATTTACCCGCGCCGTTAGGGCCCAGAATCACCCAACGTTGCCCAGTTCGTAAGGTCAGCGAAAGTGGCCCCAAGATAGTTGAGGCCCCACGACGAACAGTTACTTCATCGAGAGTTAGAACGGTATCGCTTGCCATAGAGCGAAAAGATAGCGTGAATTCACGGTAATCTGCGCATATGAGCAGCGATGCGCAACACACTGGCCTGATCCTTCTGACCGGCACCGATGCCCCAGGCATAACACAAGCGCTCTTTGCCACCCTAGAACCATTTGCCATCACCGTTTTGGATATCGAACAGGTGGTAATTAGCGATCGCTTAATCCTGACAGTCTTGATTGGATTAAGCCCAGCACATAGCAAAGCTATCGAAGCAGACTTAGATGAATGCGCCAGCAAGTTGGACGTAGATATTGCGACACTGTTTTCAGATTCTGCTACCAGCTCAATCCAAGCCAAACAAGGTTTATTACACGTTGTTGCGTTGTCGCAAAAGCTACAGCCGAGTGCAATTGCTCAGATCGCCACTGCGATTAATGCTCAAGGCGGAAATATCGAACGTATATTTCGCACTGCTTCATATCCAGTTACCGCGGTCGAGTTTCAAGTATCGGCAGCCAGTGTTGACCAACTGCGCACTTCACTTGCCTTAGTGGCCCGTGAAGTCGGAATCGATATTGCCGTCTCCCCCGGCGGATTAGCTCGCTTAGCTAAGAAACTTGTTGTGATGGATGTTGACTCAACTTTGATTCAGCAGGAAGTAATTGAGTTACTCGCAGCCAAAGTGGGCGTCGAGAAAGAAGTAATCGAGATAACTAACGCGGCTATGGCTGGCGAATTAGATTTCGAGGCTTCACTGCGCGCCCGGGTTGCTTTATTAGCAGGCGCTTCCGAAGAAATCTTGGCCGAAGTTCGTGAAGAAATTAAGTTAACGCCCGGAGCCCGAACTTTGGTAAAGACGCTTCAGAAATTAGGTCACGAAGTTGCAGTTGTCTCGGGTGGTTTCGCTACTGTCATCGAGCCGCTGCTTGCCGAGCTAGGTATATCTAATTATCGAGCAAACAACCTCGAAATTATCGATGGGAAATTAAGCGGCCAAGTTTTGGCACCGATTATTGATCGAGCCGCTAAAGCTCAAGCACTACGTGATTTCGCAGTTAAGACCGGCGTGACACTAGAGCAAACTATCGCTATCGGCGATGGCGCTAATGATTTAGACATGATTGCAGCAGCAGGTTTAGGAATTGCATTTAATGCAAAGCCGGCTGTACGTGCCGCAGCGGATAGTTCATTAACTGCGCCCTATTTAGATTCAGTTCTCTATTTACTCGGTATTACGCGCGAAGATGTTGAAGCGGCAAATATTTAAGCTATAAACGGCAAGCGTGAATATCAGTTACCAGGATTCCGCGAGCACCAATCGTCCAAAGATCATCCATCACGGCGTTAGTTTCAGTTCGTGGAACCATGGCACGCACCGCAACCCAATCCGCCTTTTGAAGTGGCGAAATTGTTGGTGACTCCAAACCAGGCGTCATTTCGCACGCACGATCAAGAGCGCTCTTTGGAATGTCGTAATCAAGTAATACATACTGTCGCGCAGTGACAACGCCCTGTAGCCGTCGCATAAGTATTTCCAGTCCATCAGATTGGCTGGCATTTTTAATCAACACTGCCTCGCTGTTGAGAATCGGTTCGCCAAAAATCTTTAGTCCTGCTTGCCGCAAGGTGTTTCCGGTGCTGACCACATCAGCAATTACATCGGCAACCCCGAGGCGCACACTGCTTTCGACTGCGCCATCCAAACGAACAACATCAGCGGAAATTTTCAATTCCTTTAAGTGGCTTGCAACCAAGCCAGGATAAGCAGTGGCAATTCGCTTTCCAGCAAGATCGCTAATCTTCCAATCCCGATCGACGCTGCCGGCAAATCTAAAGGTCGAGCCACCGAAGCCCAGATTCAGAATCTCCTTAGCTGGTGCTCCTGAATCAATCAGCAAATCCCGACCTGTGATACCAGCTTCTAACTCACCAGAACCAACGTAAATTGCAATATCGCGTGGTCGTAAATAGTAAAACTCCACGCCATTTTCCGGATCCAATAAAACTAAATCGCGAGCATCAACGCGTTGACGGTAACCGGCTTCTTTCAATATCGCAATTGATGAATCAGCAAGAGAACCCTTGTTCGGAACAGCAATACGAATCATTAGTTACTCCTACAAGTATCGATAAACGTCGGCGAGTGAAATATTACGAGCTAGCATCAGTACTTGCAGGTGATAAAGCAATTGACTGATCTCTTCAGCCAGCGCCTCATCTCCCTCATGTTCAGCCGCAAGCCAAACTTCACCAGCTTCTTCGAGAATCTTCTTGCCAATTGAATGAACACCTGAATTAACCGCAATTACAGTGGCGGAATCGGGTGTTTGAGCTGCTACTTTTTCAGCTAGTTCAGTGAAGAGCGATTCAAATGACTTCATGGGAAGAGTTTACTTCAACCTGATAGACCAGGAGCAACCATTAATTTCTAGCTTTAAAGCGAAACTGACTGGGCTTTTTCGCGCAGAATCGTCACCATATTCGCTGGATCTGCGCTACTAAATACGGCGCTGCCCGCTACAAATGTATCGGCACCGGCAGCAGCTGCTGACTCGATCGTTTCAAGTGAAATGCCGCCATCAACTTGGAGCCAAATAGCCTTGGTTCCAATCGCGCTGCGCGCTTGTGCAATCTTAGGAATTTGATCTGCCATAAATTTTTGACCACCAAAGCCTGGCTCAACTGTCATGATCAATAACATATCTAGGTCATCCAGAAATTCGAGGTATTGATCTAGCGAAGTCTTGGGCTTGATTGCCAGAGCCGCTCGAGCACCGTTGCTACGTATTGCCTTCAAAGTGCCTCGAATGTCTGTGGTGGCCTCAGCATGAATAGTCACACTTGCGCATCCGACTTCGGCGTACTTTGGCGCTATTTGATCAACATTTGCAACCATCAGATGCGCGTCTACCGGCAATTTACTGACCGAAATTATTTCGGCAGCTTGCTCAAAATCAAAGGTGAAATTAGGAACAAAAATATCGTCCATCACATCAAGATGCACTAAATCTGAAGTAACCGAGATTCGTTCAATCTCTGCTCCCAAATTAGAAAAATCTGCGTTCAAAATACTTGGGGTAATCCGGATCTGATGAGCCATGACTAAAGCCTAACTCGACTTCTGAAAGATGGTCATGAACATGGCATCCGTGTTATGAATTTGCGGCCAAAGCAACAGTGAGCCATCATCATTTGCACTCACCAACCCAACCGGGAAATATGGGCGCAGATCAATCTTCTGCAGCTGCGGATGTTTCTCGAGAATTGCTGATACTTGAAACTTCGTTTCAGCCAAGTGTGGCGAACAAGTAACGTAAGCAAAGTATCCGTTCGGATTAAGCACTGAAATCGCCGCATCGCTTAACTCAATTTGCAGATCGGTCAGTGTTCGTAAATCCGCTAGCGTGCGTCGCCAGCGAACTTCCGGACGCCGTCGCAGCGCACCTAAACCAGTACAAGGCACGTCAGCTAAAATGGCATCAAAGGTACGGCCACTCTTAGCGATTTCACGACCATCACCAACTATTACTTGACCGAACTCAACAACTTGGGAAACTAAGTTTGCTCGCGGCTGCGAAATTTCATTGGCAGTAAATGTGTGATCTCCAAGTGCTGCGATACTGGAGATAAGTGCTGCTTTGCCACCAGGTCCCGCGCAAAGATCGAGCCAGTTGTGTGCACCTTGGCTAACTGCGGCGAATATTTCAGCAACTAATTGGGAACCTTCATCTTGAACGCCGGCCCGTCGATCTCTAATTGCCGGTATAGCGCCAGGAGAACCAGAGAGTCTTACGCCGTACGGAGAAAATTGCGTCGGCACTCCCCCGAGTTCAATCAATTCCGCCTGAGTAGAACGACCTGGCCAAGAGACTAGCGTTGGCTGGGCCGGAATATTATTGGCGATTAAAGCTGCGGTGACATCTGCTTCGCTCTTAAGTAAATCGAAATAGGCCGAGACTATCCATTGTGGATGTGAATATTGAATCGAAAGTCGTTCGATTGGGTCTTTGATTTCAGCCAGCGGAGCCAACCATTCTTCAAGTGATTTCTTCAAAACAGCGCGAAGTAAAGCATTTAAGAAGGAACCTTGGGCCTCGCCTAATCGTTTACGCGCAATATCTACTGAAGCTGAAACTGCAGCGTGATCAGGCACGCGCATCTCGTGAATCTGTTGAAGCGCCATACGCCCGACATCTATGACACCTGGGTCTACCTGATCCCAGGGCCGATTAGAAACTTGCGCCAATATCCAATCATGACGACCTTGCATTCGAAGAGTTCCGTAAAGCAGTTCAGTGGCAAAAGCTTTATCACGATCGTCGAACTTGCTCGCTGTTAGCGCTTGCGGCAAAAGTAAATTCGAATAACCGTCGCTGCGATTAACTTCAGTTAGTAAATCAAAAACTAGAAGCCGCACAGCATCAGGATTAGCGCGCTTATAGGTGCGCGGAACCGGCTTATTCAATGGTTTCCCCGGCTGTAAAACGAGCACCATTAGCCCACGCTGCAGCGGACATTGGTTTCTTACCGGCAGGAGTTACTTCAAGTAGTTCAACTGCATTTGTTGCAGTACCTACATGTACAGACCCCGCTACTAACGAAATCTCACCAACCGGTAGCGTTACTTCAGTAACTTGGGCTTTCGTTATTCGCAAAACTTCGCCTCGAAATTTAGCGGTTGCGCCTGGGTTAGGTGCGAAACCCAAAATCTTATTAACAATCTTTTGCCCCGGATCAGACCAGCTAATTTGTGCCTCGGCTTTTCCTAATTTGGCAGCGCTGGTAGCAAGTGAATGATCTTGCGCTACCGGAATAACACCAGCTTCAATTGCCGTTAGGGTCTGACTAATCGCCTTCGGACCTAGTAGTGCTAACTCTGCGAGCAATTCACCCGAGGTGATACTTGGTTTTATGAAATGTTCAGTTTGTACATAGATGGGGCCAGTATCCATTCCGGCATCTAGTTGGAAAACCGTGATACCTGTTTTGGTAAGTCCATCAATGATTGCGCGTTGTGCAGGTGCTGCGCCACGTAACAGCGGCAATAGTGAGAAATGAAGATTAATGAACCCATGCTTTGGTTGTTCAAGAATGTACTCAGGTAGCAAAACGCCGTACCCAATGGTGATTACCAAGTCATAATCCTTAAGACGCTCATCAAAATCCGCGGCCTTATTAGGTCGATAGAGTTCAATTCCGTTGGCAGTAGCCCATTGTGAAACTGCGGTTGGTGTTAATTCGCGGCCTCTACCAACCGGGCTATCGGGGCGCGAAATGATCAGTGAAAGTTCATGTTCGGATGCTCGGAGATATTCCAACGTTGGAATTGCTACCTCAGGCGATGCGGCAACCGCAATCTTCACTAGTTTCCTAAACCATTAGTGAAATGTGGAGATACCTTAATTACTGGTGAAGTACCGTTGGTGATCGCAGACCCGAACCATTCTGACTCGCGGATCTCTTTCATGGCCAGCTTTCGATCTGCAGTAGACAATCGGTCAATAAACACAATGCCATCTAAATGATCAGTCTCATGCTGAATGGCTCGCGCTAGTAGTTCGCTACCTTCGACTCTGATCGGATCGCCATGCATATTAAAACCCTTGGCTACTACGCGCATCGCGCGCGGTGTTGGGTAACGTAAATCAGGAAAACTGAGACAACCTTCTTCGCCGTCTTGCAGTTCATCGCTTAAATCTAGGGTCGGATTAATTAAGTGCCCGAGCTCGTCATCTACATCCCAGACGAAGACGCGTAGTGACACGCCGATTTGGGGCGCTGCTAAACCAGCCCCTGGCGCTTCAAGCATGGTTTCGGTTAAATCGGCAACCAGATTCCGAAGTTCTTTATCAAAGTCGACAACGTTAGCCGCTGGCGTGACCAGCACTGGATCTCCGAAAAGACGGATTGGTTGAATCGACATGGGCGCAATCCTATCAAGTGCGCGGCCTCAATCGAGTGAGTATGGATTTACCCGATATGCCAGCAGCGGCTTCTTTGAGATAGCTCGACGTTTATTAATCTCACGCAACAAGGAAACTAGTTCAATTTGCTCGGTTGCATCAACCAAGAGTGTCAGCTTCGCCCCTTCGCCGGCCGTCGGTCCGTAAACTCTTAACGATTTGGGAGCTCTGTTTTCTGCTCTGGCACTTTCTAACGCACTCTTAAGTCTTACGAGCTCGCCCGAATCTGCCAAAACTAGAACGGCACCAGATATCGGTGGAAGCTGCAGTGAAATACGCTGCTCAATCTCTCGTTTGGAAATCGTGGCTGGATTCCAGGTTGTTAGCGCACTGGTAATAGGTGATCCATCATCACTTACAAGCGCGATCACTCCGGTATCACTAATAAAAGCGCCTGCGGCAAAGAAGTTCGAGTAGGCACGTTCGACGCCATTTGAAGCACTCGAATTTAAGAACCGATCCACTTGCAAGATGACGACTGCTGCATAACCACTTTCGGCGATAGGTTCCACGCCGGGAGTTGAGATTACTAATGCCGGTTCGCTAGTAACAGAATCCCGCGGATCGCTAGCCGTCGATTGAATCACGAGCTGATTGGGAAACGATCTACCAATCTCTTCCGCAAAACGTTCGATGCCACGACTGGTTAGGAAAACTCTTGCCTCACCACACCAACCGCATTTCCAGTTTTGATATCTCTTGCAACACAGAACACAAATAGGTTCGGCCTTGGCGCTACTTTTGCTTAGTTTGCCACCACATTCACAGATCGCGATATTGCGACATTTAGCGCAACTAATGGCAGTTGCATAACCCTTTGCTGGAACTAAGAATAGAACTGGGCCGTTCATGATGGCTTTACGAACTTGTTGATAAATCTTGCTCGGAATTAATTCACCATTACTACTTGCTTGCGCAACGACTGAAATTTTCTCCCGGGTTGCCTGATAAGAAATTTCCTTTTTATCTATATCTATCGCTACATCGAGACTAGGAACATAACCAGTGAAGTGCAGATCTAAATTGGAAAGTTTTGATCGTATCCATGCGACTTCGCGAGTATTCCAATATGGTGCTCTTCGCTCGAAGTAATGCTCGCTATTCTCTTGATGTAGGTAAATTTCGGAGAGCCCCGGAATTGGGGCAAAAATGGCGCCGCGCATCCCGATTACTACGTTGGCAGCACCAAGTGAAGCCAAAAGAAAATTGCGATACCGATCAGCTCGCGGTAAATTCGAATCAAGCGAAGTGAAATCAATCTCCTGCTCAGCCAGAGTTGCACCTAACCGAATTAGATCACGAGCAGTCGGAACAATAATCAATTTCACTCCGCTAGATTTTCGAGATAAAACCAATGAACACAGCGCAGAGATCGGATCCAACTTCGGTGGTAATAAATGAAACGTAGCGACACCTTCTGAGTTAGCAGTCGATGGCTTCGCTGCGAAAGACAGGCTCTTCTCAGCACTTGCTACACGAGGTGGTATCGCGCTTCGAATTACGTCATACGGCGATCCGCCCCAATAACTGGCAGTCAGCGAAATTAACTCCAGCGTCTCGGCACTTGCGACGGGATACTCCCCCAGCAATTTATAAATCGATTTCAGTCCTCGGGCATCTGTGGTCAAAGCGGTGCGGTCGATGACGATTCCTTCAAGATGTTTATCTTTAAAAGGAACTTGCACGCGTGAACCAATACTTACTTTATAACTAAGTTGTTCCGGAATTAGATAAGAAAAGGGTTCAGTTAGAGTTGGTATTGCAGTATCTACCCAGACTGATGCGACAGGTAAATCGGTAGCTGTTGGCCCAGCCGGCTGCGGGGCGCGTTGTATTTTTAGTTTTAGCGGTCGCAGCATGAACTTAAGTCTATGAGATGAGCGTTGTACTGGGGCCTTTACTTGATTGCGGCTTGTAGAGCTGCAGCTCGATCAGTCTTTTCCCAAGTGAACTCGGCTAGCTCGCGACCAAAGTGTCCGTAGGCGCTGGTAAGCGAATAAATTGGACGCAACAGATCGAGATCACGAATGATCGCAGCAGGGCGTAGATCAAAAACTGAGAGAACTGCATCTTGAATTCTAGAAACAGGCACTTTCTCAGTTCCAAAAGTTTCAATAAAGAGCCCTACTGGTTGCGCTTTTCCAATGGCATAAGCAACCTGGACTTCACATCTTGAGGCAAGACCCGCGGCCACAATATTTTTCGCTACCCAGCGCATCGCATAGGCTGCAGAACGGTCAACTTTTGAGGGATCTTTTCCGCTAAACGCTCCGCCGCCATGACGGGCCATACCGCCATAAGTGTCAACAATGATTTTACGACCAGTTAGACCAGCATCTCCCATCGGGCCACCGATTACGAAGCGACCAGTTGGGTTAATCAAAGTGCGCAGATCTGCCTTTGGTAAATCAACATCAGCAAGAACTGGATTAATAACTAGGTCAATGATCTCTGGGGTTAATTTCTTAGCTACATCGACGTCAGCACTATGTTGTGAAGAGATAACAATCGTGTTTAGCGCGATCGCCTTGTCACCGTCATACTCAATAGTTACTTGAGTTTTTCCATCTGGACGCAAATAAGCTAACTCACCAGATTTACGAACTGCAGACAAACGTTGCGCCAATCGGTGCGCCAATGAAATCGGCAACGGCATTAATTCTTTAGTGTCTTCGCAGGCATATCCAAACATCAAGCCTTGATCGCCGGCTCCTTGAAGATCTAGCGGATCGACCGAAGAATCTAAACGTTTCTCATAAGCATCATCCACGCCCTGCGCAATGTCTTGTGATTGTTGACCTATTGAAAGAGAAACACCGCAAGAATTTCCATCAAATCCCTTATCTGATGAGTCGTAACCGATATTCAAAACAGTATCGCGCACGATACTCATGACATCGGCATAACCATTAGTGGTTACTTCACCGGCAACATGTACTTGACCAGTTGTAATTAGCGTTTCAACTGCAACACGTGATTTCGAATCTTGACTAAGAAGAGAGTCGAGAATGGCATCAGAGATTTGATCTGCGATCTTATCTGGATGACCTTCGGTTACAGATTCAGAAGTAAATAGGCGCTTTGACATTGGGCTAATTTAACTTATCAACGACTAGATCGAGTAATTGTGCGGCTAGTGTCGCCTTATTGCTCTTACCCACTGGTATCTCCTTGCTATCAGAAGTTATAAATACACCTTGTGTTGAATCACTTCCGAAAATTTCACCTGTAGATACATCATTTAGATAAATCAGGTCTAATCCTTTTGCGAGTAGCTTGCGATTAGCTTCAGCGACATTTAGCGATGTTTCAGCGGCAAAACCAACGATGATTTGGTTTCGTTTCTGCTGTGAGATTTGGGCAACTAGATCGGGATTTTCTACTAGAGAAATCTCCCGATATGAATCCTTCTTCAATTTTTCAGCACCTACCTGTGCTGGTCGAGCATCAGCAACCGCTGCTGCCATTACTAATAAATCAGTGCTATGAAAATGACGTTCTAGTTCGATTTCTAAATCCTTCGTAGTCTCTACCCGAATAACTTTCGCTCCAACTGGATCAGGCAGATTCACATTCGCACTCAAGATAGTTACTTCGGCGCCACGATCAAGGGCAGCTTGAGCGACTGCGTATCCTTGCTTCCCAGAAGAGCGATTGCCGATGTACCTAACTGGATCGATTGGCTCACGAGTTCCGCCGGCAGTAACTAAAACTCGCTTACCCAGATAATCTTGCGAATCAGAAATAATGCTCGCGAGATAGGAAAGTATTTCCGAAGTTTCGGGAAGTCTGCCGATGCCACTGTCATTGCCAGTAAGTCGGCCAATAGCTGGTCGCATTACGTGAAAGCCGCGCTCTTGCAAGAGTGCGATGTTGGCAACCGTCGATGCGTTGTTCCACATATTCGGATGCATAGCCGGAATCAAAACCTTAATTGCGTTGCTAGCAAGAACTAGATTTGTTAATAGATCATCTGCACGGCCAATCGCTATTCGGGCAATCAAGTCTGCTGTTGCAGGCGAAATAATTATCAATTCATTTTCCGCAGCTAGTTTTACATGTCGTACTTCGTCGACAGATTCCCAAACTTGAGTGGTTACTTTCTTAGCCGACAACGCTTCCCAGGTAGCTGTTCCTACAAAATTTAACGCTGACGGAGTCGGAACAACCGTTACGTCGTAATTTCGCTCTTGTAGACGGCGTAGCAGATCGCAGGATTTATAGGCAGCAATTCCGCCACCAACGCCAAGAATTACTTTGCTAATTCGTTTTGGCACTTAACCACCCCGCTTACTGGCAAAAAATTAAGCGGTTGGCTCGAGATTCTCGATAGTCAATAAACCTTCGTTGATCTCGCGAAGCGCGATTGAAAGTGGCTTCTCGTGAACGTGGGTCTCGACTAGCGGACCAACGTATTCAAGTAAACCTTCGCCGAGCTGTGAGTAATAGGCGTTGATCTGACGCGCGCGCTTTGCAGCGTAGAGAACCAAGCTGTACTTAGAACCGGCCTTATCGAGAAGTTCGTCGATAGGTGGATTTGTAATGCCGTCCATGTGTCCTCCAGTAGCAAGCGTTAATTCAACGAAATTGTGAAATATCTGGGTCGATCAAGAGGCCAAGGATACCAGTTCGCTTAGAACTTGGGTTACCGAGTGATTTACGATGCGATGGTCGAAATTTGGGGCGTGAGCGAGTTCTTCTTGAGCCAACTCAAGGCGATGAGCCCTTCGTTCCGCCGAATCGGTACCACGCGCCTCAAGTCGAGTTACTAGTTCTTCCCATGACGGTGGCTCTAGAAATACCAGGATTGCCTCGGTGCTGACTTTTCGCACTTGTTCAGCGCCCGCTATATCAATTTCAAGAAGCACGTTTTTACCTTTGGCTAAAGCATCTTCTACCTGTGCCTTGGGAGTTGCATATTTAGCTCCTGCAAATTCGGCCCATTCCAAAAACTCACCCGCAGCTTTGCGATTTTCAAATTCTGAATCAGATATAAAAAAGTAATCAATACCCTCATGTTCATTGTGGCGAGGCACTCTCGTGGTGGCGCTAATGGAAACATAAAAATTTGCTTCTTTGCGCAGTTCTTTTGCAACCGTACTTTTACCAACTCCCCCAGGTCCTGACAGAACTAGCAACTTGCCTCGTTCAATCAAAGTCGGGCCCGCGAATTCCGCTAACAAAGCTGGTAATTGTTTCGCGCCCAAGCCTTGAATACGACGAGTGGGTGAAATATTCAAACGTTCCATGACAGAACGCGCTCTAACTTTTCCTACTCCCGAGATTGACTCCAAAAGTTCGAAGACACGCATTTTGGCAACTGCTTCATCGCTCTTACTCAAGTCGAACACTTGGCTCAATGAATATTCACCAGTTTTGATCTGCGCTTTTACTTCGGCACGACGCTTTCGAGAAGCCGCCGCTTTTGCAAGTGCTCGCGCACGATCTTCGGGCGAGAGTTGCGGTGGTTGCATGGGATAAATCTATCGGGCTAAGAGCGGTTCACAAATCTGCGCCAAGTTTGCGCTGAATGCGGCTTCGCCTTGACTCCAGAAACGTGTGATTGGTCGTCCGATAACCACGTAACTTGCGCCAGCCTCGATAGCTGCAAGTGGCGTCATGGTGCGTACTTGATCATCTGCTGGCGCGCTTGAATCAATTGGGCGTACACCTGGCGTAATAATTGCGGGATCACTTCCAATTGCGGCACGAATGGCAGCAACTTCCATTGGCGAACATACGATTGCTTTAGCGCCACCAGAAATTGCCAATTTAGCCAGACCAACTGCGCTATTAAGAGCGTTATCGCGATAACCAATCTCGATTAGGTCTGGTTCCCCGAGGCTAGTCAAAATAGTAACTGCAGTTACCTCAGTTGTCAGTAGTTCTTTCGCGGCAGCGGCAATCATCGCCTTTCCACCTGAGGCGTGAACGGTCAAAAACCGAGGCTGCAAATTAGCTACCGCCGCCGCTGCTTGCCCAACTGTGTTTGGAATATCGTGCAACTTAAGATCGAGAAAAAGATCTAACTCGTGATCTGCGCAAACCGCACGTACACCATCGGCTCCAAAATTCAGAAAGAACTCAAGACCTAATTTAATCCCGGTGATGTGCGGCGCTACTGATCTCGCCCACGCTTTAGCAACTTCTAAGTCCGAAGTATCAGTGGCCAAAATGATTGGTGCTTTCATCGAACGCTGCTCTCTGGTCGGTGTGCGAAACCAACAGCTTCCCGAAGTGAACTAAAACCTTTATCTGTCAAAATCTGACGCAATTCATTTTGAATCTTCATTATTGCAGTTGGGTTTCCAAACGAGGCAGTACCTACTGAAACTCCACTGGCACCGGCCAAGATAAGTTCAAATGCATCAGCACCAGATGAAACTCCACCCATGCCCAAGATCGGAACTTTTGGTAACGCTTCATGTACTTGATAAATTGCCCGAACTGCTATTGGTCGAATCGCTGGGCCAGACAGTCCACCGGTACGACCGCCTAGATGTGGGCGCATTGTATTCGGATTAATTACCATGCCTAGAACGGTATTAATCAGCGCTAATCCATCGGCTCCAGCATCGATAACACCGCGAGCAATCGAAACAATATCGGTTACATCAGGTGATAACTTCGCGATGATTGGTAGATCTCCCCCTATGGTTCGGCGCACGCCTTCGATAACCGTTTGCGCCGATTCCAAATGGCAAGCAAAAACCATGCCGCGATTTTCCACGTTAGGACAAGAGATATTTACTTCAAGTGCCGAAATTCCAGCAACACCTCGTAGTCGACGAGCAAGAGAAGCAAATTCTTCAGCGGTTTCACCAGCAATTGAAACAATGATGCGTGCCTTTTGCTCAACCAACCATGTTAAATCGTTCGCTAAAAACGCATCAATTCCTGGTCCTTGTAAACCAATGGAATTAAGCATGCCACTTGGTGTTTCCGCCATACGAGGAGTTGCTCGACCAGCACGAGGTTTGGTCATGATCGACTTTGTAACAATGGCGCCCATGTCGCGTAGATCAAAGAACTGAGCTAACTCTTTGCCTGAACTGGCACAACCACTGGCTGTAAAAATTGGCGTTGGAAACCAAGCGTTTCCTAGCGTAGTTGAGAAATCTAGTTGCGACATTAAAGCACCAACGTCTTACCTACAAGGTCCCATTCGATGGCTGCACCATCCATAACCGGACCATCAATACAGGAACGCAAATTATTAATCTTTCCGGTCTCATCTTTAACCGGAAGTACGCAAGTCATGCAGATTCCGATGCCACACGCCATCGCTTCTTCAACTGCGCATTGATGAACTACATCCGTACTTCCTAAGATATCTGAAATCGCTTTTAACATAGCCATCGGACCGCAAGAATAAACCACATCGATCTGCAACTCAGAAACTAATTGCGCAATCGGTGAGGTAATGCGGCCAGTCTCTCCCATAGAACCATCCTCGGTGAAAATACGGAGCGAATTGACGCTGCGCTTACCTTCAAGGGGTGCATAAATTTTCGCCCCAGTGCTTGCGCCCAACAACATATCTACGCGACAACCACGTTCCTTAAGCACTTCAGCTAGCCCAAAAAGTGGAGCCGAACCGTATCCACCGCCAACTAGCAGAGCATTTACATTTGTAGTTGGAATGCCAAAAGCAGTGCCCAACGGAAGCGTAATATCTATTTGCTCGCCCTCAGCTAAACCGCATAGCCAAGTTGAGCCACTGCCATGAGGCGCAACTATCAACTCAATTGCACCGCCAAATTGTGGTGAAGTTGTTGTGCGCGAAATGGCAAAGGCGCGACGAAGTACCATTTTAGAACTTGGCCCACCAACACTAATTGCCACGAAATTTCCAGGTTTGCATTGCGAAACCAAATCACCAACACTGATCAATATCTGGTGGTACTGCCCGACTTTCTTGTTACCAACAATCGTCGCTAATAACTGAGCCGCGCTACGGTTAATTCCAGCCATGGTTAAGCCAACCACTTCTGAATGGATTTAACACTCATCTCGCCCTGTTGAAGTGCTGCGATGCCAGAAACTGCAGCTGCAAAACCAGCAGTAGTTGTAATGCACGGAATCGAGCGTTGAATAGCAGCGGTACGAATCATCCAGCCATCAGCTCTGGTTCCTCGACCGACCGGAGTATTAATCACTAGATCGATTTCACCAGCATGTAAGAGATCAACAATTGTGCGTTCGCCCATGGCGCCTTGACCTTCGGAATATTTGCGAACCTCAGTAACGGCAATACCCGAATCACGTAAGAAGGCAGCTGTTCCGGTCGTTGCCAAAATTGTAAAACCTAAATCAATTAGCGACTTTGCTGGAGCGATTCCGTGGCTCTTATCTTTATCAGCTAAAGAAACGAAAACTTTTCCTTTCTTAGGAAGTGGTCCGAACGAAGAAATTTGACTCTTGGCATAACTCTCACCAAAGGTGGCAGCGATTCCCATAACTTCGCCAGTTGAGCGCATTTCTGGTCCCAGTACCGAATCAACCCCACGTCCATCAACTCGCCGGAAACGATTCCAAGGTAAGACCGCTTCCTTAACTGAAATACCCTTAGCTTTACCGTTGCCGGCGGGCAACATTCCTTCGCTACGAAGTTGTGCAATTGTGGCACCTACTGAAATGCGCGCTGCAGCTTTAGCCAGCGGTACCCCAGTTGCTTTGCTAACGAACGGCACAGTTCGCGATGCGCGTGGGTTAGCTTCCAAAACATAAAGTTGTTTCTCTGCGATTGCGAACTGAATATTTATCAAACCTAATACACCAACACCGCGAGCAATTTTTTCGGTTGCGATTACAATCTCGGCAGCCATTTCAGGTGTAAGCGTCATCGCCGGAAGTACACAAGCGCTGTCCCCCGAGTGGATTCCAGCTTCTTCGATGTGTTCCATAACGCCACCTAAGAAAAGTTCGGTACCGTCGAACAACGCATCAACATCTATTTCAATTGCGCTATCTAAGAAACGATCAACTAACACGGGCCGATCAGGAGTGATATCGGTAGCACGAGCGATAAAACCAGAGAGCGATTCATCGTCATAAACAATCTCCATTCCTCGTCCGCCAAGCACGAAACTTGGTCGAACAAGTACTGGATATCCAATCTCATGCGCAATCTTTAGGGCTTCCATTTGCGAAGCTGCCATGCCAAATTTTGGTGCAACTAACGCTTGTTGCGCTAAGACCTCGCCAAACTCACCACGATCTTCGGCCAAATTAATCGCATCTGGCGAAGTACCGAGAATATTTACTCCTGCTGCCTTTAGGCCAGCCGCTAATCCGAGTGGCGTTTGTCCACCAAGTTGCGTAATAACTCCCAATACCGGGCCAGCTAATTCTTCGGCTCTAACCACTTCCAATACATCTTCGAGCGTTAAAGGTTCGAAATAAAGTCGGTCACTGGTGTCATAATCTGTGGAAACTGTTTCCGGATTGCAATTGATCATGACAGTTTCGAAATCGGATTCGCGCAATGTGAACGAAGCATGCACGCAGGAATAATCGAATTCAATGCCTTGACCGATGCGATTAGGCCCGGAACCCAAAATGATCACTGCTGGCTTGGTTCGTGACTTAACCTCTGTCTCTTCTTCATAACTCGAATAGTGGTAAGGAGTAAACGCTTCAAATTCCGCGGCGCAAGTATCGACGGTCTTATAAACCGCATGAACATTTAGGTTTGTGCGTGCTGCGCGAACGTCTGACTCGCTAATGCCACGTAGTTCGGCAATCTGCTTATCTGAAAAACCAAGTTGTTTAGCGTTACGCAAAATCTCGTCAGTTAATTCACCAGGCAAGGCGATAATTTCGGCAGCTTCGTTTAGCTCTACGATTTGATTTAGGAACCAAGGATCAATCTTGCATGCCTCAAAAACTTCAGCAATCGAAGCTCCCCACCAGAGCGCACGTTGAACTTGCTGCAGGCGATATTCAGTTGGAATTTCAATCGCTTTAAGCAAAGCCACAAGTTCACCTGAACTAGCGGGTGCGGGCCAAGAGAAAGGTGCTTCTTTACGTTCTAATGAGCGCAGTGCTTTCTGCAGCGCTTCAGCGAAGGAACGACCAATTGCCATTGCTTCACCGACTGACTTCATGGTTGTCGTTAAACGAGGGTCAGCGTCGGCAAATTTCTCGAACGCGAAACGCGGCGCTTTTACGACTACATAGTCAAGCGTAGGTTCAAAGGAAGCCGGAGTTAATTTAGTAATATCGTTTTGAATCTCATCTAATGAGTATCCGATTGCTAGTTTGGTGGCAATCTTGGCAATTGGAAAACCAGTAGCCTTTGATGCAAGTGCACTAGAACGTGAAACTCGCGGGTTCATTTCAATCACAATAATGCGGCCGTTTACGGGATTAACCGCGAACTGGATATTGCAGCCACCGGTTGCCACGCCAACTTCACGGATGATGTCGATTGAGAGATTACGCAGACGTTGATACTCGACATCAGTGAGTGTCATCGCGGGGGCAACGGTTATCGAATCTCCGGTGTGAACTCCCATCGGATCAACGTTTTCGATAGTACAGACGATCACAACGTTATCTTTGTGATCACGCATTACTTCGAGTTCGTACTCTTTCCAACCAATGATCGACTCTTCAATTAATACCTCAGTCGTAGGGCTGTGAGTTAAACCAGCT
>CAIXTG010000045.1 GCA_903922325.1 uncultured Actinomycetes bacterium | reverse complement strand
GGTGATAGCCGATTAGAAATGGAATTGCAGCTAGTAAGTCGTGTGGAGAAGTAAGTGTTGTCATGCCCGTGAACTTAAATTAACTAACCGACTGTTTTCTGGATTCAGTTAAATGCTGTGGATACCTAAAACATGAAGCGAGTTGGCGCAATAACCACCGTTACAACAGCAAAAACCGTGGTCTTGATTGTGCCAGTTATTGCTCGGGTAATTCCATTATGGGTCCAGTTGCCGTTCCAGCTCTGCACCAAAATTATTGGATAGATACCCGGATTCTTATAAGTATGTTTGATTTTGCCATTTGGGTATGGCCCACCAGCATCGGTAGTGCTTAGGAAAGTTCCATCGCCAAAACTCCAAACAAAACCCGGACGCAACAAAACATCAACTACTTCGCCGACAACTGTTACCCGAGTCGCGAACTGAGTTGGTAAATCACTCCAGAAATAGATCGGCACATTTACTAGTGGTTCAGCTTCTGGTTGATATGCAATTCCGCCAGTAGGCAATAACTTTATTAAGCGATCATTGAGCGAAACTGAGGTAGTTGCTTTTGGTTTAAGAGAGGGTTTGGCAGTTGACTTGATGCGCGGTTTATAAGTTCGTTTAGCCTTTGGTTTAGATGAAGGTAGCGCAGTCGGTTTCGCAGTTGGTCGCGGAATTAACTCAGGAAAAATCGGCTTCACAACTTTTGGTTTCGGTGGCTTAACTGTGCGCGGTTTTGTCTTGGCTTTTGGCCCACTGCCTTTCTTGCCTTCAATAATTATTTGGCCATCTTGGGTGTAAACATCAATGCAGGCGGCATCGACACAGTCAGCAGCTCCAGCTGTATTCAAAGGCATTGGTAGGGTTAAAAGTAAGCAGATTAGTAGTTTTCGCATCTGCGCAGGCTAGGTACGAATTTCGACTCAGATCAGCACAGCCTGCAAAAGTGTGGATGATGTGAGAGCCTAGAACTGTGGCAATGCGCGATGGTGATGGTTGGGTCGAATGTGACTGCGGTAATCGCCATTGGGGAAAACATGGCGCAGCTGGCTTATTACTAATTCGTGATCAACACCTGTTGTTGCAACATCGCGCGCCATGGGTGCATAACGGTGACACCTGGGGCGTTCCGGGCGGTGCTCGTGACTCGCACGAAACAATTATCGAAGCAGCTGTGCGCGAAGCTGTTGAAGAAACTGGCATCGATGCAACATTGGTAAAACCGTTAACAACTTTTTCTGACCTGCATGGAAACTGGCGTTACGACACAGTGCTTGCGACAGCAGCAATCGGTTTAGAGCCACATAATTTAAATGATGAATCGCATGAAGTTCGTTGGGTGAATTGGCAAGAAGTTACTCAGTTAGATCTGCATCCGAGCTTTGCGAAAACTTGGCCGCAGATCGAAACGCTAGTTATTCAGCTGGTGAATTAATTTGTTCTTGCGCTAATCGGCGCAACGAATCTCGCACAATCGCTGGGTCTGAAGTACGCCACAGTGGCGGCATCGAATTCAATAACACGCTGCCATAACGTTTATTAACGATGCGCGAATCCAGGATTGCAACAACGCCCCGATCTGCTTCGGAGCGAATTAACCGGCCGGTGCCCTGTGCTAGCAACAGCGCCGCTCGTGGCATCGATACTTGCATGAAGCCACTGCCGCCTGCTTTATCTGCCTGTGCTGCACGAGCCGCCATTACGGGTTCATCTGGGCGCGGGAACGGAATGCGATCGATAACAACTAGCGAGCAAGCACGCCCCGGCACATCAACGCCTTGCCACAACGACATGGTGCCCAGCAAAATCGAAGTTTCATCGCTGGCAAATTTTTCAACTAACGGACCAACTGAATCGCCACGTTTTTGCGTAATAATCTTGATCGGGAGTTCAGCCAATACTTTTCGCAAGTGCGCATCGGCAGCTTCGACGCCGCGCCAAGAACTAAATAGTGCCAACGTGCGACCACCTGCGGCATCGATTAACTCACCCAATTCATCGAGCACTTCTTGACTCAAACCATCGCGACCGGGTTCGGGTAAATGTTTTGGTAAATACAAAACACCTTGATTCGCAAAATCAAAGGGCGAGCCAACATCGAGCATCTGCACATTTGCCGGATCGATTTCATCTTTGGCAACTTCGGTATCTGGGTCACTGCCAACTAAGAAGCCAATTGATTTAGCCATTGCATCAAATGAGTTGCCTACTGTCAGGGTTGCCGATGTGGCAATCACTGGCGTTTTAGTCAAAAGATTAGAGCGCAGAACTTCGGAAACTGAAAGTGGTGCCAAATAAAGAGTTGAGAAAGTTGGTTCATACCAAAGCACTTGATTATTGCTCTGCTTAAGTAATTTGCCACAGGTAGTTGCGATCTCATTGACTGCGCCTTTAACTCGTGCGCGTTCGGCAATCGTGTCAGAGTCAACGATTTCTTCATCGACTGCAATTAATTGAATAATTGCTTTGGAAGCCTCTAAAACCTTACGAATCGGGGCTTCTAGCGATGAGGGAATATCTTCTAAGCGGCCACTTTTGGTGAAATCACCACGAATATCTTGGCCGTAATCAGCCATCGCATCGTGGAAATCATCGGCCACTTTTACAAAAGTATCTGCCAACTTGCCCGGTAAATGTTTACGCGCCATTGCAGCGGCCCTGATAACCCGGGCCGAAGTTAGTTCTTCGGTCACTGCTTGGGTTGTGCGATCCATAAATTCGTGAGCTTCATCGAGAATCACGGCATCACGTTCAGGCAAGATCGGATGTGAATCAACAATTTCAATGGCCAGCAGCGTGTGATTAGTAATTACTACATCGGCAGTTTGCGCTTTTGCTTTAGCTTTAGCCGCAAAGCATTGCGTGCCGTAAGCACAGACATCGGCGCCGACACATTCGCGACCAGATAACGAATTAGCTAACCAAACTCGACGATCAACATCGGGAGCATCGTCGCGATCACCGCTAACTCCTGGTGTCTTAGCCCACGCAGTTAAACGGTTAGCATCTTTGCCTAAACTAGAAATTTCTAGAAGTACTTCGCCATCAGGGTCGGCAGTTTCCGAATTCATTTTCTGCAAGCAAACATAATTGCCAACGCCTTTATAAACAGCGTAAGTGATTTCGCGACCAAGTGCTTTTTCAAGTGCTGGCACAACTGCTGGCAAATCGCGTTCAACTAATTGACGTTGCAGAGCAAGGGTGGCAGTTGCCACTAAAACTTTTCGGCCATGAACAAGTGCGGGCACTAAGTACGCAAGTGATTTTCCGGTGCCGGTACCTGCTTGCACCATTAAATGGTGTTGATCGCTAAGCGCATTCGCTACAGCTTCGGCCATTTCAATCTGGCCTTCACGAGTTTGCCCACCAATTGCCGCAACGGCAGCCTCTAAGGCTTTGCGGGTTTGGGTAGACAAGGCGCTGCTCACTGCGCCACCTTAGCCAATTCGATTTAGTTGAAACTTCAACTACTCAAGGCTATGCTCAAGTTATGTCCCAGATGCCCGCTTTATATATCGGCCACGGTGCTCCCATGCTGCTCGATGATGCGCTCTGGACTTCTGAATTGGCGGGAATCTCGGCCAACATTGCTAAACCAAAAGCAATCTTGATCGTTAGTGCTCACTGGGAAGCCGAACCAATTACTTTGAGCAGCCCCGTTGCCGGCACGCCTCTGGTTTATGACTTCAGCGGCTTTGATCGCAAGTTTTACGAGATGACATATCAAACTCCCGATGCAACGCAACTAGCAGCGCAAGTTGCAGCTTTAATGCCAGATAACCAACCAGTTGTAGTTAGTAATCGCGGCCTTGATCACGGTGCTTGGGTACCACTGCGCGTTATGTATCCAGCTGCTGATATTCCGGTGCTGCAATTATCAATGCCGACTTCTGACCCAGGTTTGTTGATGCAACTGGGTAATCGTTTGAAACCACTTCGCGATGAAGGTGTACTAATTATCGGTTCGGGTTTCTTAACTCATGGTTTACGTTATTTGCGCGAATGGCGAATCGATGCCGTTGCGCCAACTTGGTCTTCGGAATTTGATCATTGGGCAGCTACTGCTTTAGCAAGTGCTGACTTTGATACTTTGGCAAACTTTAAAGAACTCGCACCTGGTATGCCATATGCACATCCAACGGTTGAACATTTCACGCCGCTATTTGTGGCTCTCGGAACTGGCGATCACAATGCAGCTCCGCAAACACTTATTGAAGGTTATTTCATGGGCCTATCTAAACGTTCAATACTTGTTGCTTAATTAATTACTGCGCAGTCCAACCACCATCAACTGGAATTGCTGTGCCAGTTATGTTGTGCGCTGCTGGATTACAAAGCCAAAGTGCAAGTGCACCAATGTCGCTCGGTGTTGACATGCGCTGGCTTGGTTGCTTTTCGCTAAGCAAATCAGCGATACCTGCGGCACGATCACCATTGTGCTGATCAACGCGGGCTTGAATTTGTGGCTCAATAAGTGCGGTTTCCACCCACCCCGGGCAGATGGCATTAATCGTTAGCCCACCAGAATTACGATCGCCCACATTGGCATATTCAAGAGCGGCAACTTTCGTTAACCCAACAACGCCGTGTTTAGCCGCCACATAAGGCGCTTTTGCAGCTGATGCCACTAAGCCGTGCACAGATGCAATATTGATTACGCGACCAGAGCCGCGCTTAGCCATCTCGGGCAATAGCAAACGCATGGTGTCAAAGAAAGAGGAAAGATTAATTGCGATGATGTCATTCCATTTACTACGTGGCATTTCAGCAATCGTTGCAGTGTGCTGAATTCCGGCGTTATTAACTAAAATATCTACTGCCCCACCGCTAAGAATTTTGGCGATCAGCGCTTCAGTGGCATCGCTATCGCGCAGATCTGAAACATGACTTTCGACTTTGCTCGCACCAGCTGCAATTACTGCGCTTTCTGCCTTAGCAATAGTTTCGGCATCAGCTAAGCCATGCAGAATGATTGCAGCACCCTCGCTAGCAAGCGAGGTGGCAATGCCTAAGCCAATACCTTGAAATGAACCTGTTACAAAAGCGCGCTTTCCGGCGAGTGAGTTACCCATTTACTTGCCCCCGTAAATTAATTGTGCAACTGCTTCGGCGCCAACTTCATCTAACAATATGTCGTAATGATTGGTATCGGCAACGGTGTGAAGCTTTAACTTTGGATACCTCGGCAAGACTGCAGCCAGTACAGGTTCAGGGTACAAGCCGCCTTCTTCATTCTGCAATCCGCGAACAGCGCGAATAAACAAAACATCGGCAGGCAATTTTTCCAAAGTCTTCTCGATCAACTTACTTACAAATAAATCTTCACTATCTTCTTCAACCGCTTTTGGATTAGTACGCGCCTTAAGATTTGGCGCAGTGCCTTGTAAGTCATATTCCACGTATTCATCGAGAACTGATGACCAACCTTTAATAAACGCAGCTTGTGGTTTCCAATAATCACGATAAGCATCTGCTGATTCAAAGGTCATTGATAACCGAGCCATAGCTGGTCCGAGCACATAAGGCATTACTTGAGCCACAGTCATGCCGGGTGGCAATGGCAATGGAATTCCACCATCGACTAAAACTAAATTCTTAACAAGTTTTGGTTCGGTTCCCTGCAAAGCTACTGCTACGAAAGCGCCCATTGAATGTCCAATTACATCAATGTTTTCAACGCCAATAAATTTAATTACATCTGCCATATCGCGAGCATGACTTTTCATTCCAAATGGACCTGGCAAAGAATTAGATTCTCCGCGACCTCTCAGGTCTACGGCATATGGCACATAACCGCGTTCAACTAGTGACTTTGCAAACAGTTGGAATGCGCGGTTGGAAGATGTGACGCCATGAATTAGCAGCACTGGCAAATGGTTAACAGAAGGTAAATTGTTACCAAATCTATATAAAGCTAACTGGCCGCCCTTCACAGGGACTGCATATTTTTCAGTTGGAAGATAGCGATCGTTGCTCATGTCACAACTATAGATAACGAAACGTAATTCTTCTAGAGCCTAACGCAATTCGGTAAATCACACTTTTGCGCCTAAACTTAGGCCCATGCAGATCGCCAATCGATCAGCTATTAATTTCTAAAGGAGATTAAATGTTTAAGAAGACTTCGATCAAGTCAGCGCTAGTTGCTGCTCTTGCAATCGCACTAGTTTCACCAGTATCGGCTCCAGCTAATGCCGCAACTGATATCAAGATTGGTGTTATTACATCAACATCTGGCGGCCTTAAGTCATACGGCGACGCTTACATCGATGGCCTCGAGTGGGGTCTTAAGTACTACACCAACGGCAAGAACGCTGTTGATGGTCGCAAATTTGTAATCACTAAGAAAGATGATGGCGGAGATCCTGCATCAGCTACTGCATCATTCAAAGAAATGGTCGGAAACGGCACAAACATTATTGTTGGTACAGCTGCATCAGCAGTTGGCTTAACTCTTGCGCCACTTGCTGCACAGAACAAGGTTCTTTATATCTCTGGTCCAGCTAAGAACGACGCAATTACTTCAGCGTCGAACAAGTATGTATTCCGTTCAGGTAATACTTCACTTCAAGATTTCGCGCCTTTGGCTGGTATCAAGCCAATTAAGAACAAGAAAGTTATCCTCTTCGTTGAAGATAACCCATTCGGTCTAGGCAACATCTATGCAGCTAAGGCTTACCTTGCTTCAAAGGGTGCGCTATTTGAAGAAATCAAAGTTCCTACAACAACTGTTGACTTCACCCCATTTGCTAAGAAGGCAGCTGACGTAAAGGGCGATTACATCTTCATCGCTTGGTCAAATGCAGCAACTTCAGGTGCAATGTTTACTGCGCTAGCTCAGCAGAAGGCATACGCAACAGCTCGTCCAATTACTGGTCTTGCTGGCGTTGCTTCATATGACATCTACGGTTCACTATTTGAAGGTGCTAATGCAATCCTGACAAATAGCTACTTCCCAGGTGTTGTAAAGGGCAAGGCAGCATCTCAGCTTGCTGCTGACTATGCCAAGGCTGGTAAGTCTCAAGACCTATTCACATCTACCGGTGTTAATGCCGCACAGATGATTATTGAAGCGGTTAAGGGCAACCCAAACCTAGATGTAGACAAGATGATTTCAACTCTTGAATCATTTAAGTTCGTTGGTATTACTGGCCTTAATAAGGTCAACAAGTTAAACCACACCTTGATTCAGTCAATGTTCCTTGTAAAGCTAACTAAAGTTAATGGTCGCTATGTACCATCTCTAGTAAGCACTCTTTACAACGTAACAGTCTGATCTAGTTAATTAGATTGAAACTGGCCCTACATTTCGGTGTGGGGCCAGTTTCATTTTTCACATTTTTTTCAAAGATTTACGCTCAAGTAATTAGATAAATAAATTGAGAGCAGGTAGATTAGCCAAATGACTTCAGCACTAACCGTCGAAAATCTTGGCCTGACAATTGGTGGCGCAAAGATTCTTGAAGGTATCACTCTCTCAGTCAATCAAAATGAGACGTTGGGAATTATCGGCCCAAATGGTGCTGGCAAAACTTCTTTCTTTAATTTGCTCTCTGGTTTACGTGAAGCCACAACCGGAACCATTCACTTAGGTGAAAAAGAGATCACCAACTTAAAGCCACATCAAAGAGCGCAAGCTGGTATCGCTCGCACTTTCCAAACTTCCAGTATTTTCCCTTTCTTAACTTTGCTCGAAAATGTGCGCATTGCCGCTCAAGTTGCTGACGGTTCTTCAATGAATCTGACCAAGGGTGCTGATAAATACAAAGAAGTTCTCTACCGAGCAAGTGCCTGCCTAGAGCAAGTTGGTTTGCTAAATAAAGGTGCGCTATTTGCGGGCTCGCTTTCACATGGCGATAAGCGCCGGCTAGAAATTGCAATCGTGCTGGCCTCAAAATCAGATGTGGTTTTACTTGATGAGCCAATGGCTGGCATGAGCGTTGAGAATATTCCAGCGCTGGTCGAAATTATTCGCTCTCTAGCAACCGTTCATAAGAAGACTGTGCTGATCGTTGAGCACCATATGGAAGTTATTTTGGGGCTAGCTGATCGCATCGCAGTTCTTAACTACGGTGAGTTGCTCACTATCGATACCCCCCAAAATGTTATGGATAATCCAACTGTGCAGAGCGCGTACTTAGGGGCCGAACTATGAGTTCGCTAGAAGTAAAGGATCTACATGTAACCATCAATGGTTCACATATCTTGCAAGGTGTTAATTTCTTTGTGCCTGAGAACAAAGTAACTGCGCTATTGGGCCGTAACGGCGTTGGTAAATCCACCACGTTAAAGGCGATCATGGGCTTAAACCCAGGCACTGGCAGCGTCAAATTTGGCGGCACTGAAATCGTTGCGCTGCCAACCCACAAGATTGTGCAGATGGGCTTGGGTTATGTTCCTGAAGACCGTGAGATTTTTGCCAGCTTAACGGTCAAAGAGAATCTTTCTTTGGCCGAACGCGATGCCGAACCTAATTACGATCTGGTTTACTCACTATTTCCTGAACTGCTTACTCGCACCAGCCAACGTGCCGGCACTCTTTCAGGTGGTCAGCAGCAAATGGTGGCAATTGCACGAGCACTTCTAAATCAAAACAAAATTTTGGTAATCGATGAGCCGACTAAAGGTTTAGCGCCGAAGCTAGTAACTGAAGTTGCTAACGCGCTAGCTCATGTGGCAGATCATTCGACCATGTTAATCGTCGAGCAGAATCTGGCGCTGGTTAAAGCAATTGCCCAGAACATCATCGTGATGGATCAAGGCAAAATAGTTTTCGAAGGCGGGCCAGAGAATTTACAAGATGAGTCATTTGTTAAATCTATGCTGGGCGTAAGTGGGGGTCATAAGTAAATGAGTACTTTCCTACTTATCCTGATTACCGGCGTTGGTCTCGGCGCTCTTTATTTCCTAGTTGCCTCAGGTCTCTCACTTATTTACGGTCTTATGGGAGTTCTTAACTTTGCTCATGGTGCGTTTTTAACTATTGGCGCATTTACGGGCTTATGGATTTCTACCAAAGTTTTCCCAAACCCAACCACTTGGACTTTTATTGCCGCCATGTTTGCTGGCGGTATCGCGGCCGGCTTATTCGCGCTCTTAATGGAGCAACTGGTTATTAATCGCCTCTACAACCGTCATATTGACCAAGCCTTGGTAACTGTTGGAGTTTCCTTAGTTGTCACTGCCTTAATCGGTGGTTGGTTCGGTTTCGACGCCCGCTTCTTGCCTACCCCACTTTGGTTTATGAAAGCCGTAACTATTGGTGAGGCAATCATTCCAATCGACAGATTCATCTACATCGGAGTTGCCGCAATCTTGCTCACTGCCATGTTAAGTATTCTGAAATTTACTCGCATCGGTTTAATCATTCGGGCTGGTGTTGAAAACAGATCAATGGTTTCGGCCCTGGGCATTAACGTGCGGTTAGCTTTTAGCACCGTCTTTTTTATCGGTGGTTTTGCAGCTGGCGTCGGTGGCGTTTTAATCTCAGTCTTCTCTTATGGCGTCTCACCGCTAATGGGTGGCTCTTGGCTGATTTATGGCTTTATCGTCGTAGTCGTAGGCGGCATGGGCTCGGTTACTGGAAGTGCAATTGCAGCTATGTTAATTGGCATTACTAACCAATTTGCTAATTATTACTTAACCGGACTCGGTGACTTCGTAGTGGTAATTATTCTTGCTGCGGTTCTGCTGACAAAACCTTCGGGATTACTCGGAAAGGTTAACCACTAATTATGTTACGTTGGAAATATTCTCGCCCACTATTGATTGCAATCACCATAATCTTTGCGGTCTTGCCTTTTCTTGGCTCTAATCCATTAGCAAAAGCTGGTCTTCAGCAAACCATGGCAGTTGCCTTTTTATTTGGCGCGCTCGCGTTAACTTATGACTTGCTCTTTGGTTTTACCGGGTTACTCTCATTCGGTCATGCGCTTTACTTCGCCAGCGGAATTTATGTAACCGCAATCTTAATAAATGACTTTAACTGGCATTTCTTGCTCGCTATTTTGGGCGCAATTATCTTTACTTCGGTCTTAGCGGCGCTAACCGGTGGAGCTGCATTGCGCACCACTGGCATAACTTTTGCAATGGTGACTTTGGCTTTCGGCCAAGCGGGCCACGTATTTATCTCACGCGATTTTGGTGGCTTTACCAATGGCGATGATGGCCTGCCAGTTAACCCAGATCGACTACCTGATTTCTTCATTGGTGTTGTAAATACTAAATACCTTTATCTGCTGGCTCTCGGAATTTTGGTCTTTATCTATTTTGCAGCATGGTGGATCACCGAAAGTTCAGCCGGCCGAGTATTTGCCGCGCTTCGTGATAACGAGCAACGAGTATCTGTGCTCGGGTTAAATCCAAATCGCTTCAAGCTGCTCTCTTTCGTTTTATCTGCTGCCATGGCTGCCCTAATTGGCGCCGTGATGTTAATTGTTAGCGGCTCTGGCTCACCTCGCTATGCAGCCGCCGACATTACGATTGCGCTTTTGTTAATGGTGATTCTGGGTGGCCCCGTAACTCGTTGGGGCGCCGTGCTTGGTGGCATTCTTTACTCAGTCCTAAGCACCCGCTTAAATGTTCTAAGCGAGGGAACTGCCTTCGATTCATTGCCAAGTTTCATAGGTGGCCCATTATCTGAACCCGCATTTACCTTAGGCCTGATCTTTATTTTGATCGTGATGTTCGCACCCGGTGGAATCTCTGGTGCTTATTACCGCGCGCGCTTTAAGTACTTAAACAAAGGCAAGTAATTGAACCAAGAATTACTTTGGCAACCTAGCGAATCTGCTATTGCCAACAGCGCACTAACTTCATTGACTGCCGCTGCCATTGCTAAAACCGGCTTAAACCTTGACTCATATGCCGATCTACATAAGTGGAGCATCAGTCAACCGGGCGACTTCTGGTCACTTGTTTGGGACCACTTAGAAGTTATTGGCGATAAGGGCAGCGTTAATTACTCCCCTGGCAAGAATTTTATTGATGTCAAATTTTTCCCGGAAAGCTCACTAAATATTGCCGAAAATATTTTGGCGCAAGGCAAAGCTGATGAAGTTGCGATCATTGCCGTCGATGAAGCGGGCAACCGCAAAGAGATTACTTGGGCGCAATTACGTTCCCAATCGGCAGCCGTTGCCGCAGCCCTTACTGATCTTGGTGTTGTAGCTGGCGATCGCGTGGTTGCCTGGACGCCTAACTATGCCGAAGTAATCATTTATGCACTTGGCGCCTTAAGTATTGGCGCCGTAGTTAGTACTTCATCTCCTGATTTTGCCCCTAACGCGGTGCTCGATCGCTTTGGCCAAATTGAACCAAAGGTATTGCTAGCAGCACAGAGTTATTCATATAACGGCAAATCATTTGATTGCATTGAACGACTAACTGAGATTGCAGCTTCGTTGCCAACGCTAGTTAAGACCGTGTTAATCAGTGATCAAGAAAATGAGTTCACAACTTTTGATAATTGGATCCAGCCATATCTAGGCGCTGAACCTAAGTTTGTTCGCTTGCCTTTTAACCACCCGGGGTTCGTGCTCTTCTCAAGTGGCACAACCGGTAAACCAAAGTGCATTATCCATAGCGCCGCTGGTGTTTATTTAAAGGCGGTTGCTGAGCATCGCTATCAATTCGATACCAAGCCT
>CAIXTG010000044.1 GCA_903922325.1 uncultured Actinomycetes bacterium | reverse complement strand
TTGATTGGGTAGATATCTTGATACTTCTTTGGAGGATTTTCAGCGTAGGCGATCGTGCCGTCGGCGCGATAGTTAAACCAGTTCGGATGTTCTTTAACCCACGGATGATCAGGTGAAGTTTGCAACGCTAGATCTAGGGCAATTTCAAGATCTAACTTTTGTGCTTCTTTCACAAAGCTCTCAAAATCTTTCATCGTGCCAAGTGCGGGATTAATCGCATCGTGACCACCATCTGAATTACCAATACCCCATGGCACACCTGGATCATTTGGCCCAGCAGTTAAAGTGTTGTTCGGGCCCTTGCGGTGAGAAATACCAATTGGGTGAATCGGCGGAATATATAGGACGTCAAAACCCATATCTTTTACGCCTTTTAGCCGCTTTGTAGCGGTTGCAAAATTTCCACTGGTGTAAGTACCATCTTTATTTATGCTGGCACCTTCACTGCGTGGGAAGAATTCATACCACGCGCCAACTAGGGCGCGCTCGCGCTCAACATAAACCGGGAACAAAGGTGAGTTAGTTGTAACAGTTCGGTATTGGGTAACAATTGCAGCTTCAATTTCGAAAGTGAAGCTACCTAGTTTCGGTAGTGCAATCGGTGCTTCATAGCG
The DNA here is from genome assembly GCA_903922325.1 of uncultured Actinomycetes bacterium. Classification (GTDB taxonomy): domain Bacteria; phylum Actinomycetota; class Actinomycetes; order Nanopelagicales; family Nanopelagicaceae; genus Planktophila. The sequence continues at coordinate 5,788 of CAIXTG010000044.1, read as the reverse complement.
GTCGGTACCAGGGTTACGCTCGATAGCTTTGGTGCGAGTTAATTCTTTGCCTTTGCTATCGCGAGTAATAACGTGGACTACCGGATAGTCATGGCCCTCGCCAGCAACAGTTGCACTGACCAGGATTTCTTCATTAACAATTGCTTTGACAGGAGTGAATTCTCCACCAAAGTAAATTGTGGGGGAGATATCGGTTATTGCAACGCGGCCGATCAACCCGAACCCTCGGTGTTGCCAGCTTCAGCGGCGGTCACATCGTGTATCTGATACTTATCGAGCGCTTCTTGAACTGTCTTAGCTTTCACATCGCCTTGCTTTGCAAGTTGTTGCAATGTAGCAACGACGATTGATTCAGCATCAACCTTGAAGTGACGACGTAGAGCACCGCGAGTATCTGATAAACCAAAGCCATCAGTGCCAAGGGAAGCAAACTGATTTGGCACCCATGGTGCAATCTGATCTTGAACTGCGCGCATGAAATCACTTACCGCAATAATCGGACCATCGACGTTTGCTAATTTCTTAGTTACATATGCTTGCTTTTGATCATTTGGATTTAGCAAGTTATGACTATCTGTATCTAGACCATCGCGACGAAGTTCATTCCAAGAAGTAACTGACCAAACTGAAGCAGCAACGCCCCAATCTTCGGCCAATAATTTCTGAGCTTTAAGCGCCCAGTTAACGCCAACACCAGAAGCCAAGATTTGCGCCTTCTTCTTGCTGCGTACTTCAGCAGGTGCGTAAAGATAAATACCCTTTAATAAGCCTTCAATATCAAGGTTTTCAGGCTCAGCTGGTTGCATATATGGCTCGTTATAAACAGTTAAGTAATAGTAAATATTCTCACTGTTCTCGCCATACATACGACGCAAACCGTCTTTAACAATGTGACCAAGTTCGAAACCAAATGCCGGGTCATAAGAAACAATGGCTGGGTTAGTAGAAGCCAAAAGATGTGAATGACCATCCTCGTGCTGTAAGCCTTCACCATTTAGCGTGGTGCGACCGGCAGTTGCACCGACTACGAAACCACGAACTAATTGGTCAGCTGCAGCCCAGAACGCATCGCCGGTGCGCTGGAATCCGAACATTGAATAGAAAATGTAGATCGGGATCATTGGTTCATCATGAGTTGAATACGAAGAACCAACAGCCGTAAAGGATGCAACTGAACCAGCTTCGTTGATACCTTCGTGCAGAATCACACCTGAAGTAGATTCCTTATAAGAAAGCATTAATTCGCGGTCAACTGATAAATACTTCTGACCATTTGGTGAGTAGATCTTTAAAGTTGGGAACAATGAGTCCATACCGAAAGTACGCGCTTCGTCAGGAATGATCGGAACTAAGCGAGAACCTAGACCTGGATCCTTGATCAAATCTTTAAGCATGCGAACAAATGCCATCGTGGTCGCAATTTCTTGCTGACCTGATCCACGTCGAACTGATTCATAAACTGAATCATCGGGTTGTGCCAATGGACGAGAAATCTTGCGGCGTGATGGAATCGAACCACCAAGTGCTGCGCGACGTTCCTGCAGATACTTCGCTTCAGGTGAGTCATCAGCTGGGCGATAGTACGGTGGTAACTTCGCATCGAGTTGATCATCAGCTATTGGAATACCTAAACGATCGCGGAATTCGACGATATCTTCCATCGACATCTTCTTCATCTGGTGCGTTGAGTTACGTCCTTCGAAGTGTGACCCAAGTGTCCAACCCTTAACAGTTTTCGCAAGAATCACAGTTGGGCGGCCATTTGAATTCATCGCAGCTGTGTAGGCGGCAAATAACTTGCGATAGTCGTGGCCACCGCGGCGTAAGCCCCAAATCTGGTCATCAGACCAGTTAGCAACCATTGCTGCAGTGCGTGGATCGCGAGCAAAGAAGTTATCGCGAACGAACTTTCCGCTCTCAGCTTTAAATGTTTGATAATCACCATCGAGGGTCTTGTTCATCAAATCAACAAGTGCGCCTTCGCGGTCTTGCGCAAGTAGTGGATCCCATTCGCGACCCCAAACAACTTTCAGTACGTTCCAACCAGCACCACGGAAGATAGATTCGAGTTCTTGAATAATTTTTCCGTTACCGCGAACTGGGCCATCAAGGCGTTGCAAGTTACAGTTAACAACGAAAGTTAAGTTATCTAGATTTTCACGAGTAGCTAAACCAATGGCACCTAAAGTATCGACTTCATCAACTTCGCCATCGCCTAAGAATGCCCACACATGTTGTTGGCTAGTGTCTTTAATTCCGCGATTGTGTAAGTAACGATTAAAGCGTGCTTGATAAATTGCATTAAGTGGACCAATACCCATTGACACAGTTGGGAACTGCCAGAAATCTGGCATCAATCGTGGGTGTGGGTAAGAAGAAAGTCCGCCACCTTTATGTGAAAGTTCTTGACGGAAACCATCTAATTGATTTTCCGTAAAGCGACCTTCTAAGAATGCACGTGCATACATTCCAGGGCTGGCATGGCCTTGGAAGAAAATTTGATCGCCGCCTCCTGGATGATCTTGTCCGCGGAAGAAGTGGTTGAAACCAACTTCATAAAGTGAAGCCGAAGATGCGTAAGTTGAAATATGTCCACCAACGCCAACGCCTGGGCGCTGAGCACGGTGCACCAACATCGCAGCGTTCCACCGGTTAAATGCCCGAATTCGACGTTCGATTGCTTCATCACCAGGAAAATCTGGTTCGCTATCAGAAGGAATACTGTTGATGTAATCAGTTGCGCGTAATCCCGAAATACCAATGTTCTTCTCTTGTGCGCGCTTTAGAAGCGAGAGCATTAAATATCGAGCACGTACTGGACCGGCGTTAGCTAAGGCCGCATCAAAGGATGCATTCCATTCCGCCGTCTCGCTAGGGTCGATATCGACTAGCTGGTCGACGATGTGATCGGGCGTATCAAACGTTTCGCTCATGCCCCTATTCTCGCGGTTACTGCCCAGTTGTGTGAAATTGAGAGCGCTCAGGTCTTGCTAAGTGAGCAAATTTTAGGTGGACTTAGCCCGTGGCCATGCGTATGGGCTTTGCCAAAGGCGACTTGATCTTGGAAATCGGCTATGCCGCCGACTGTGACGATTCGTTGCGCGCAAAGATTAAGGGAATCACGGAAACTGACTTTATTCAGACCGATCCGACCGAAGTCATTGATGGCGTGATCATTTGGTGGCGAGATGGTGATGGCGATTTAATCGATGAACTCATGGATGCCCTCACTTTTCTTTCTGAAACTGGGCCGATTTGGGTGATGACTCCGAAGATGGGTCGCGCAAATTATGTTGAAGCTAGTGAAATTCAGGATGCCGCACCAACTGCCGGGCTAAGTGTTACCTCATCAATTGCCGTTGCTGCTGATTGGACTGCAACTCGTCTAGTGGCACGCAAAGCTGGCAAACGGTAGATTTCGCGCCATGACTACAACATTAGTAATTGGCCAACCCGCCCCTGATTTTGAATTAGTAAATCACCACGGCGAAAAAGTTATGCTCTCATCATTTCAAGGAAAGCAAAACGTTGTTTTAGTTTTCTATCCTTTTGCATTTTCTGGTACCTGCACTGGCGAACTTTGCGCGTTACGCGATGACATTTCTGCATTCCAAAATGATGATGTGCAAGTACTTGGTATCGCATGCGATCCAATGTATTCAGCGCGCGCATTTGCTGAGGCCGAAGGTTATACATTTCCAATTCTGGCTGACTTCTGGCCACACGGTGAAGTTTCAAAGCGATATGGCGTCTTCTTTGAAGAACGCGGATTCTCAACTCGCGGCACATTCATCATCGACAAGGCCGGAATTCTGCGTTGGCAGGTCGTAAATGGCCCAGGTGAAGCGCGTAATGCAGCCGATTACAAGGCGGCGTTAGCACAGCTTTAGTTAGGTTAGACTTACGGTTCTGGCTGCGGCTAGAAAAGTAAGTTCCGGGTGCTTAGCTCAGTGGTAGAGCGTCTCGTTTACACCGAGAATGTCGGGGGTTCGAAACCCTCAGCGCCCACCAGTTCCACTTCATAAAACTACATATCTAATCTAAGTTAGCTTTCAAATTTAATTCGAAAGCGCAGATAGGGAAGGCGTTATGAAAGCTAGCCCGAGCGATCAAAGACAGATTCTAGATATCCAACGCCATGATTTAGCTTTAACTTCCCTAGCGCACAAACTTGCCACTCTTCCGGAAATCGCAGCTCTTAACGCGGCCACAGTTAAATCAAATAACACTCGTGATTTACGGATCGGTGCTGAAACTGAGTTAAGCGATGTAACCCGCGAATTAAAGCGAGCCGAAGCCGATGTTGAACAAGTTGTAACAAGGCTTCAAAAAGATGAAGCCCGCCTTAATTCTGGTACCGGCACTCCTAAAGAACTTGAATCACTTCAGCACGAAGTGGGCTCACTAAATGCGCGTCGTGCCGAACTAGAAGAAGTTGAACTCGAAGTTATGTTGCGCGTTGATGGAATCAAAGCTCGCATCGATGAATTAAAAGCGCTCGAAGCAACGCTAGCAACCGAAATTGCCGAACTAACTGATCGTAAAAATATGGCCTCCCTTGCTCTTGAATCCGAAAGCGCTCAACTTGTAGCTAAACGGGCAGCAACTGTTACTTCAGTTGATAAAGCGCTTTACGATCTTTACGAAAAGATTCGTAGCGGCGGCGGGGCTGGTGCAGCTGCATTACTTGGCGGACAATGCCTTGGCTGCAACTTAAGCATTAACGCAATTGATCTGAAGCGCATGCTTGATTCAGCTGAAGATGAAGTCATTCGTTGCGAAGAATGCCGTTGCATCTTGGTGCGCGGGGTTTAATTCAATGGCTCGTCACTTTAAATTAACTGCCGATGGTGGTTCACGCGGTAATCCTGGCCCTGCTGGTTTCGGCGCAGTGGTTTCCGAAAACGGTCACATAATTGCCGAGATCTACGAGTTCATTGGAACAGCTACCAATAACGTTGCCGAATATGGCGGGTTAATTGCTGGCCTGAAAGCAATTCATGATTTAGATGATCAAGCCACAGTTGCTGTGTGCATGGATAGCAAATTAGTTGTCGAACAAATGTCTGGCCGCTGGCAGATTAAACATGCTGATATGCGCAAGTTAGCCCAGAACGCACGCGAAGCGCATTCACCATCACTCGTTAACTACACCTGGATCCCACGCGATGAAAACTCACATGCAGACCGCTTGGCTAATAAAGCGCTCGATGCGCAAAGTGGTGGACATGATAAAAGTGAACCAATCGCACCCAGGCAATTAAATTACTTAACCGAACGTTTAAAGTCTGACGAAAAACCAACTATTTTGCATTTAATTCGTCATGGCGAAACTGTTCTAACGCCAAGTCGTAAGTTTTCCGGCGTTGGACCCTTAGATCCAGTACTTACTGAAACCGGCAGGACGCAAGCTGTTGCGGTTGCAGAGAGAGCTAAGAAATTAGGCGCCGAAGTTTTAATTGCTTCTCCGCTTAATCGCACCAAAGAGACTGCCAAAATTATTTCTGATGCAACTGGCTTAACCGTTAACTTTGATGAGATTTGGTTTGAAATGGATTTCGGATACTGGGACGGACTTTCAGTCGAAGAAGTCAAAGCGCAATATGCCGATGATTACGATAAATGGTTAACCGATTTAGCATTTAAACCAGCCGGTGGTGAATCTTGGGAAGAAATAACAATTCGTGTTGAAGCGGCACTTTCGAAAATTCTCTCGGAATACCCTGGCCAAACAGTTGCTGTTGTTACGCATAACTGTGTAATCAAAACAGCAGTTGCACTTTGTTTA
>CAIXTG010000043.1 GCA_903922325.1 uncultured Actinomycetes bacterium | reverse complement strand
CCTAACCACTGCAGCGACCAACATGAATGGTTTCAGGCGGCGCTTAAGGCAGAACCTGGCAGCAAAGAACGCGAGCGCTTTCATTTCCTTGATGGCAAAGGTAAGAACGGTGAACTGCCACCTAATAACTGGCCATCTGTTTTTGGCGGGGTCGCTTGGCAACGAGTTATCGAAGCTGACGGAAAGCCAGGGCAGTGGTACTTACATATTTTTGCAACCGAACAACCAGATTTCAATTGGGAAAACCCAGAAGTTCGCGAACACTTTGAAAATATTCTTAAGTTTTGGTTAGACCTAGGTGTCGATGGTTTCCGTATCGATGTTGCACACGCCATGATTAAAGCCGAAGGTCTGCCAGATATTGTTGAACCAGAAAAAGGCAATGAGATGTTGTCAGCAACTCAACATCCATTCTGGGATCAAGAAGGCGTGCACGACATTCACCGCTCTTGGCGCAAAATTCTAGATTCATATCCTGGCGATCGCATGGCAGTTGCTGAGGCATGGGTAAGCCCGGCAACTCGTATTGCGCGTTATTTACGCCCTGATGAATTAGCGAATTCATTTAACTTTGATTTCCTAATTACTTTGTGGGATGCCCCTGAAATTAAGGGACGCATCGTTACTTCAATGGCAGCAATGGCTGAAGTTGGTGCGCCATCTTCTTGGGTGTTTAACAATCACGATTTAGTTCGATCAGTCGATCGTTTTGATTTAGGTTTATTAAACGTTGATAAATCAACGCTTCATCGCCAAGGTGATGCTAAGAAATTTAATTTAGAACGCGGTACTCGTCGCGCTCGTGCTGGTGCGATGTTGATGTTGGCACTTCCTGGTGGTGCTTATGTTTATCAAGGCGAAGAGTTAGCGCTACCTGAAGTTCGCGATATTCCCGAAGATCGTTTAACTGACCCGCGTTGGGTAATGAGTGGCAAAGTCGATCGTGGTCGCGATGGTTGTCGTGTGCCGCTGCCTTGGCATCACGAACCAACTGGTGCTTTTGGTTTCTCCGCAAATGAATCACTAAAACCAGTTGAAGCATGGTTACCGCAGAGCGAATGGTGGGGCAAGTTTGCGGCAAGCAACCAAGATGGCAAAGCTGATTCCACTCTGACCATGTATCGCAAAGCTCTGGCTATTCGTAAGGCAGAAGCTGGCTTAGGCGATGGTCCAATGACTTGGCTCGAAGTTAACGATGAAGTTATTGCATTTGCTCGCCCCGGTAATTTCGTTTGCTATGTGAACTTTGGCGAAGAGATTTCATTACCAGCAGGGGCTGAAGTATTACTTTCGAGCGGCCCGCTACCTGGCGATAAGTTGCCGACCGATACCGCGGTTTGGCTACGAGTTAAGTAATGCTGCGCAAATATCACCCTGCTTGGCCGGTCGCATTCGTTACCTTCTTAGTTCTAGTTATAACCGCTGGAATTCGCGCAACGCCTTCCGTATTAGTCGTTCCGCTGGAAGATGCTTTCGGCTGGAAACGTGATCAAATTTCAATTGCTATCGCAATAAATGTATTGCTCTTTGGTTTAGTTGCCCCGTTTGCTGCAGCATTCATGGAACGTTTCGGAGTTCGTAAAGTTGTTATAACTGCGCTGACGCTAGTTACAGCAGGAGCTGCAAGTACCACGATGATTAATTCGCCATGGCAGTTAATTGCCAGTTGGGGAATAGTCGTAGGTATAGGCACGGGTTCAATGGCGCTAGTTTTTGGTGGCACCATTGCAAATCGCTGGTTTGTAAAGCATCGCGGTCTGGTCATTGGTGCATTTACCGCATCATCGGCTACTGGCCAATTAGTTTTCTTGCCCGGGCTGGCATACATGGCAGAGCACAATGGCTGGAAAGTGGTTTCACTTTCAGTATCTATTGTTTGCTTAGCGATGATCCCATTGGTATTTATCTTCTTGCGCGAAAATCCTGCGGACTTGGGCAAACTTCCTTACGGAGCTGAGTCCGATTGGCAACCTCCAGCAAAAAGTGAAATCAGCGCCGGCAAGCTAGCTATCATTTCTTTGAAAGAGGCGAGTGCGAAAAAAGATTTTTGGTATCTATTTGCTTCCTTCTTTGTTTGTGGACTATCAACTAGCGGATTAATCGGCACTCACTTTATTCCAGCTGCACATGATCACGGCATGATGGAAACAGTTGCTGCAAGTTTGCTGGCGTTAATCGGTGTCTTTGATTTAATTGGCACAATTGCATCGGGTTATTTGACTGATAAATATGACCCACGGAAGTTACTCTTCTTTTATTACTTCTTACGCGGGCTTTCCCTCTTCTTATTGCCGGTTATTCTCTTTCGCACTGTGCATCCATCTACTTTGGTCTTTGTGATTTTCTATGGCCTTGATTGGGTAGCGACAGTGCCACCGACGATCATGCTTTGTCGCACAGTGCTTGGCCCGGATCGCGGAATGGTTGTTTACGGCTGGGTTTATGCGGCACATCAAATAGGCGCATCAGTAGCCGCTCTTGGTGCAGCAATTCTGCGCGTAAAACTGGGTGACTATGCACTTGCCTTCTATATCAGCGGTGCATTTTGCCTATTGAGTGCTGTCTTGGTTTTACGGATCGCAAAGAATATTCCAACCGATAAATTACGGGCATGAGTACTTTCTATGAAGAAGTTGGCGGCGAAGCATTCTTCGCTGATTTAATTTCGCAGTTCTACGCCCACGTTGCAACTGATCCAGTTCTGCGACCTATGTACCCGGATTCAGATATGAAGGGTGCTGCTGAACGTTTGCAGAAGTTTCTCGAACAATATTGGGGCGGACCAACTACTTATTCCGAAGAACGCGGACACCCTCGTTTACGAATGCGCCATGCTGGATTTCATATTGACCGTACAGCGCATGATGCTTGGATCAACGCGATGCGCAAAGCTGTTGATGGCGTAGAAATTAAGCCCGAGCAAAAAGAAGTTTTATGGGGCTATTTAGAAATGGCAGCTGCCGGTTTAGTTAATCAAGCAGATTGACTTGAATTTCCAACTTTAAGAATTTCACCATTACGCAAGTACCAAAGAGTGCCGTTGCTATCGCGCACAGTTGTAATACGTAACCCAACTTTTTCAACGGTACCTTTAATTTCTAGAACTTCAACAGTGTCGCCAACTCCGTACTGGTCTTCGACCAACATGAAAATTCCAGAGAGCACATCGCGCACAATTGTTTGAGCACCAAGACCAAGTGCCACACCAATAACACCGGCGGATGCAATGATCGGGCCAAGATTAAATCCAAATTCGCCCAGCACTGTGGCAAATGCAATTAGCCAGATAACTGAGTTCAGGGTGCTGCTTAGAACTGTTCCAGTTGTCTTGGCCCGCTCCTTTTGGCGATTTCCAACGCCTTTTAAGCCGGGTCGCAGATCGGCAGTAGCCAATCGGTTCATGGCACGGGTGATGGCACGCTTACCAAAGGATTGAATTGCGACTGCAACGAGTAAAACCAGCAGGATGCGCAATGGGGCGCCGCTAAACCAGTCGATGGCCTCTTTGACGGTGAAGTTCATAGTGATGCCGACTCTAACGAATTCTTAACCTAAAAGGCGCTAGAAATCCGCTCTTTCGCAGACCTTTTGAGGCAAGATATGGCAATCGGCGCGAGCCACGCGCTTCGATCGGGGAGCGATCATGTCGCGAACACTAATTCTGAACGCCACCTACGAACCGCTGGGTGTTGTGTCAGATCGTCGCGCGCTAATTTTAGTTTTAAATCAACGTGCAACTATGGTCGAAGATTCTGGCGTTGTTTTACATTACGCAACGGGTCAGGTCTCACTTCCTTCGGTTATTAGATTAAATAAATTTGTGCGAATTCCATATCGTCACGCAGTCCCGCTTTCCCGCCGCGCAATCTTTGCCCGCGATGGCGGCCGTTGTGTTTATTGTGGAAATGCCGCAACCTCAATTGATCACGTAATTCCGCGCTCTCGTGGCGGCGGACACAATTGGGAAAACGTGGTTGCCGCTTGCCATCGTTGCAATCACGCAAAGGCTGATAAGCCACTTAAAGAATTAGGTTGGCGACTTAGATCACTTCCGCGCGAACCAGTCGGAGCAGCTTGGCGAATTCTGGGCACCGGTAGAACTGAAAATCGTTGGCTGCCTTATCTAGAACCATTCGGTGCGTCAGCAGCAACTGCTTAAGTCAATTACACTTACACCCATGATGATTCAACTTATTCAAGCTGCAACCAAATTCAACATGGCGCCAGAAGATGGCACCGTTGCCGGTGAATCACTTAGCGCAGCGCAGACCGCTCTTTATTTCGTCGGTGCTCCAGTTGCGATCTTTCTATTTATCTCAGTAGTTGTTTATGCGCTAACTGGTGAGCGCAAAGAAAAGACCGAGTCAAAAGACTCGGTCTTAACTCATATCGAATAGATATTACTTATCGGCAGCTCGTGCCTTAAGCGCTCGCACCATTGTGTCGCGACCTTCAGCAACGGCACGTCTCATGGCATATGAAGCATCTTTGCCAGTTACATCTAACCAGTGCTGTGCTTTCTTAACAGTCTCTTCGCTGATCACCCAAGTTGGGAATAGCAAGATAGCTGTTGTCTCTGCGATCTTGTAGCCCTTGTTTTCCCACACTTCTAGGATTGCCTTGAAGTATTGATCAACATAAGGTGCAAGTAACTCACTATGCATTGGCAGATTGAAGCCGCGACACTTATAGATATGAATTGTGTTAGATAAGTTATCCGTTGTGGCCGATTCAAACGCTACAGCTTTTGCTTCAGCAGTCGGAACGGCGGCTTCAGCTAACGCGACATATTGTTGACCGTGGGCTGTGTTGTCCTTAGTAGCTTCAGCAGCAATGTCAGCTGGGCCAAAGATGCCGCGCTTAACGCCACAAATAAATAAATACCAACGAAGATCAGCATCGATTACTAAGCCGTTGATAGACCCATTAAGAATTGCTTTGATCTTCTCGTACTGCGCAGGTGTGTAGGCAGAGTCGGCAAACGCCTTTGCGTATTGCAGTTGGTGGTCACTGCCTGGGACTGCGTTGTCTAAGAATTTCTCATAGGCATTTGCAATCTGTTCACGCAATTTTTCGCGGTTAGCATCAGATGCATATGCCCAGATAGCAGTATCAATCTGCAGCACCGTGATGGTTACCATCGCTATATCTGTTTCACCAGCAAGTGCGTTAAGTGCAATAGTCACATAATCACTAGTTGCCAGTTCGCCGTCGCGAGTTGAATCCCAAAGCGAAGCCCAAATCAAACCGCGAGAAAGTGAATCATCTAGTTTTCCAAGGTGAGACTTAAGGGTTGCAATTGATCGATCATCAAAACGCAATTTGGCGTATGACTGATCGCCATCATTGATTAGAACTAAGTCAGCTGTTTTCTCGCCAGCTAGTTCAGTAACTTCGGTAAGAGCGCCAGCGACATCTAGTTCAACACTCTTGCGACGTGAAAGTTTGTCACCTGAAATGTCGTATAAACCAACTTTTAGACGGTGTGGGCGAAGTTCAGTAGAGCCAACCGGCATGGTTGGTGCTAATTGCTTAACCTTGATCGACTTATATGTATCGCCTTCGATTTCAAGCACTGGGCTAAGTGTGTTAACACCAGCGGTGCGTAACCAGGTACGAACCCATTCAGTTAGATCGCGACCACTGGCTGCCTCTAGCTGCACGATTAGATCGCTAAGCGTGGTGTTTTGGTAGGCATGCTTGGCAAAGTATTTACGAAGGCCGGCAATGAAGTTATCGCGACCAACGTGAGCTACTAACTGCTGCAGAACTGATGCACCTTTGGCATATGAAATACCATCAAAATTTGTGCGTACTGAATCGTGATCTGGCATCTCAACTGCAATTGGGTGAGTAGATGAGAGTTGATCTTGTCGGTAAGCCCAGTTCTTGCGTGCTGAATTAAATTCAGTCCAGGCATGGGTCCACTGGGTTGATTCGCTGACGGCCATATACGAAGCCCATTCAGCGAATGATTCGTTAAGCCAAAGATCTTCCCACCACTTCATGGTCACCAAGTCGCCGAACCACATGTGAGCCATCTCGTGATGAATGGTGGATGCGCGGGCCAGGTAATTGCGATCAGTTACTTTGCTGCGGAAGATCAGCACATCTTCAGCAAATGTAACAGCACCAACATTTTCCATGGCGCCTGCGTTAAATTCAGCAACAGCCAACTGGTCGTACTTGCCAAATGGATAAGCTAAGCCGAAAGTCTTTTCGAAGTAAGCAAAACCTTGCTTGGTAACTTCAAAGATATTTTCAGCATCGACATATTTAAAGAAAGATTTACGAGCATAGATGCCAAGCGGAATTGTCTTCTCGCCCTTATATTCATCATGAACGCTCTGGTATGGACCGGCGATGATCGCGGTCAAGTAAGTTGAAATAACTTGTGACTCTGCGAATTGAATGAACTTCTTGTCTCCATCAAGATCCTTCGATGCTTCAATGCCGTAGTTAGAGATAACTTCCCAATGCTTTGGAGTAATTGTGCTGATCTTAAAAGTAGCCTTGAGATCAGGCTGGTCAAAGCATGGGTACATGCGTCGAGCATCGGCAGTTTCAAATTGGGTATATAAATAAACTTCACCATCATTTGGGTCTACGAAACGGTGTAGGCCTTCGCCGGAGTTTGAATAGATACCGTCGTGCTCAATTTCAAGCACGTTATCGGCAGCAATTGCCGGCAAGAAAACTGTCTCACCATCGAACTTAGGATCGAAATCAACGCCATTTAGTTTGGCGGAAAGAATCTTGCTTCCTGCGCAGTCAATGAAAGTTGTAGCACCAGGCTTTAGGCCAGCGAACTTAACGGTGGTCTTAACCCGAAAATTCTCAGCCCCAGTAGTTAGGTCAAGATCGATGACATAACTTGAAACCTTGAGTATGGCCGAGCGTTCAGCTGCTTCTGCTTGGGTGATATTCGTACCTGGCACGAGGACTCCTTATTAATCGCCAAAGTTGGTACTTCGGCTCCCGATTGGGGTTCGCAATCTAAGCATGAAAGAGTGCCCTAGTGGAAAGCAGAGCAGTCAGGTCCTATAAATTACGCGGGCGTCGGATTACCGAAGGCCAGCAAGAGGCTTGGGATCGCCTATGGCCCATTTTTGGCATTGAGAATTCTGAGAAAAAAGTAAACCTGGCAGAACTGTTTCCAGATTCAAAGCGGATCATTATGGAAATTGGCTTTGGCATGGGCGAGGCAACTGCGCAGATTGCAGCTGCAGATCCCACAAGTGGTTATTTAGCAGTTGAAGTTCACCGCCCGGGCATCGGCAAATTACTTTTGCGAATTGAAGAAGGCGGACTTAAGAATGTTCGCACTATTGAAGGCGATGCCTTCGAAGTTTTCGAGCAGATGATTGTTGATTCATCCCTTGATGGCGTGCACTTATTCTTTCCTGACCCATGGCCAAAGGCGCGTCACTTTAAACGTCGCATAGTTAATCAAGAATTTATTGCAGCTGTTGCCGCCAAACTAAAACCTGGCGCTTTCTTTCACATCGCAACTGATTGGCAACCGTATGCACAATGGATCGCCGAAGAATTTACCAAACAAACTTTATTTACTGGGGGAGAAGTCGAGCGCCCAGATTGGCGACCGCTAACTCGTTTTGAAGATCAAGGAATTAATAAAGAACACCCAGTTGCTGACTTTAGATTTATAAAGAAGTAATTACTTTATTTTGCCAGTTGTTTCGAAGTTACTCATTTGATTGATGCGACGGATATGTCGCTCATCGCCACTAAACGGTGTGGCTAAGAAAGCATCGATAAAGGATTGGCAATCTTCAATCGAATGCAGGCGACCACCAACTGAAATTACATTTGCATTGTTATGTTCGCGAGCAAGTTTGGCAGTTTCTAAACTCCACACCAGTGCTGCGCGAACACCTTTAACTTTATTCGCAGCCATTTGTTCGCCATTGCCAGAACCACCAATAACAATGCCAAATGAGCCTGCTTCAGCAGCTGTCGCTTGTGCTGCTGGGATACAAAAGACGGGGTAATCATCAAGTGCGTCATATTCAAATGGGCCGTGGTCTTTAACTTCGTGGCCTTTGCCAGTTAAGTAAGCAGATAAAGCATTCTTTAACTCAAGGCCAGCATGATCACTACCGATATGTATGCGCATGTACGAATCTAATCATGAGAAAACCCGCCACCGATGTTCTTGGTGACGGGTTTTCAGCCCTACGGAAGGAGGATTGAACTTTAGATATTCCTACTTAACTTATTAAGCCTTGTAAGACGAAGGTGAAACTGATGCGGTTCCGGCTGGAGGCGGAGTCATTCCACCCTTCGGCCCATGTGGACCTTCATGTCCACCCATTCCTGGACCGCCATGTTTGTGTCCGCCTTTGCCGCCCATTTCTGGACCGCCCTTTGGGCCACCAACTGAATTAACTTCAGCGGTTACATGTGCAACTAGACCAGCTTTCATAGTTGTTGCTTGTGCAGCAGTTAACTTTCCAGCTGTTACAGCAGCATCTATGCGCTTTGTTTCCTCAGTAACAAGTACTGCAATTAGTGCATCTTTCTTTGCCCCAGCAATTGCGCCAAGTGATTCACCGGCTGCTAGACGAGTCTTGATTACAGTTGCATCAACACCAATTGTTTTTGCAACGAGTGCTTCAAGTGCTGCGCGTTCTGCTTCATGTGCTGCTTTATCGGCAACACGCTTTGCATCGTCAGCTGTTCTTGCGGCCGCAACGGCAGCATTTAATGCATCTGCTTGTGCTTGTGTAAGAGTGCCCTTCTTCACGAGGTCACTCAATACGCCAGCAAGCTTGTCTTGCTGCTTATCAGGAAGTCGCATGCCCTTACTGATCGATAACTTCACTGAACTTTTTGAGGCAGCATTGGTAACACCAACAGTGCCTACAGTGAGAGCCATAGTTGTAATTGCTATCGCAACTATTTTCTTCTTTGAAACCATTTGCATGGTCCTTTCGATAGATTTCTTTGTACT
>CAIXTG010000042.1 GCA_903922325.1 uncultured Actinomycetes bacterium | reverse complement strand
CTTTGAAGTTGGAGTGGCTGCATTTCCCGATGGGCACCCAGCATCGAATGGTGATTTAGTAAAAGACGTCGATGTATTGATTCGCAAAGAATCACTAGGAGCAAGTTTTGCCACAACTCAATTCTTCTTTGAGGCACAAAGTTATCAACGATTAGTTGAGGCACTTGCCGCAAAAGGTTCTAACTTGCCAATTATTCCGGGCATCTTGCCGGTTACAAATGTAAAACAATTGGTTCGTATGTCTGAGCTAAGCGGAACTGCGATTCCAGCCAAGATCCTGGCGAAATTCTCAGCTGTTGAAGATGATCACGATGCAGTTCAAAAACTTGGAATTGAGATTGCTACTGAACTCTGTGAACAATTACTCGAATTAGGCGTACCCGGTCTGCATTTCTACACCATGAATACTTCATCTGCCACACTTGAGATTTATCGAAAGTTGGTTTCTAAATGATCACTAAAAAAGAATTCTATAAACGTTGGAGCGAACTACATGGCAATGCCGAAATTGCGGGCATCGTTCATGCTTGGCTCGCAATCTCATATCGAATCGCTTTGATTTCAACCCTGCTGCGAATTTCACCAAATGTGTTAACGCTTCTAGGATTAATTTCAGCAATCGGTACTGCTCTTATTCCGCATTCTTATTGGGCGATCGCTTTAGTTGTTTTATCACTTCTCTTTGATGGCATAGATGGCAGCGTTGCAATTTTCCAGCGCCGGGAAAGTTCATGGGGCGCCATACTTGATTCTGTTGCTGATCGCATTAGCGAAGCAGCTTGGGCTTATGCGCTCTATCAAGTAGGTATTCCACTAGAAATTGCAGTTGGGCTTTGGTTAGCAGCCTCGGTTCAAGAGTACGCCCGCGCTAGGTTGGCAGCTTTTGAAGTTAAAGATTTGGGTGTAGTTACTTTCGCCGAACGCCCAATGCGGGCCAGTCTCTTGTTTATCATTTTAATTGCGTGGCAGTTAGATATTCCCGGCCTTGCAGCAGTTGCTGGCGCATTCTTGGTAATGCAGATTATTGGTGCGCTACAAGTTATGCGTTTTGGTTACAAGCAACTTCGCTAACGCGCACGTCCAATTGCATTCGCCACAATTTCGGCGCTAATTCCAACTAACGGTAAGCCTCCACCTGGGTGAGTTGATCCACCAACACAAAATAGATTCTTAATGGGTGAACGATTCTTTGTGCGCAAGAATGCAGCGGACGCGCTGTTGCTCGATGTGCCATAGATCGAACCGCCTGGTGCCATGACTGATTCCTGTAGATCTAGGGGAGTGCGAATCTCTAAGACATCTAAACGTTCGCGAATCTTGATGTCGCGAGCTTCAATCTGATCAATAATTGAATTGGCATATTTATGTTTGAAGTTTTCATCACGCCAATCAAAGCCATTCTTTGCGCTCTCGTCATGACGGGGAACATTAACCAATACGAACCAACTTTCATGGCCGGCATCCTTAACCATTAGTGGGTCGTTCGGTGCGCAAATGTAAATAGTTGGATTTGCAACAGGCTCTTTCTCGGTAAAGATCGCTTCAAATTCAGCGTCGTAATCTGCTGGAAAGAGAATCGTGTGGTGGTTCAATTTTTCAGCAGATTCAGATGGTCGTAAACCTAGAAGAAGCGAGAAGCCAGCGAGTGAACTATCACTCTTCGCTAAGTTCTTACGTTCACTCCTTGCCTTCTTTTCAGTCGAGTCGATTAGCTGATGATAAGTAAGGCTGGCATCGCTATTTGAAACTATAAAATCAGCAGCAATTTGAGCACCATCGGCCAAAGTTATGCCGGTAGCAATTCCGTTTTCAGTTTTAATTTTGGCCACTGGTGAATTTAAATGAATCGTTACGCCTAGATCTAAACAGCGTTTTTCAATGGCAACAGCCAATTGGCCAATGCCGCCAGCTAAATGCCACGCCCCGAAAGCTTCTTCAACGAAGGCAATGCTCAATAGAACAGCCGGGGCTTTCCGAGGATCAGAGCCGCTATAAGTTGCATAACGATCAACAATGTAACGAAGGCGTTGGTCGGTTAATTTCTCAGTTGCTAGTTCACGCAAAGTTTTATGTGGAGCGATCACAAGTAGATCTCGTAGCAATGTCACTCGTTTGAAGAGAGCAGCAATCGAAGTTAGCTCAGATTCGATAAAAGGTTCGCGCGAAACATCCCACATCGCTTCGGCTCGCTTCATGATTTGATCCCACTCGGCTGCAGCTGCTGCGCCATTGAAGGCAGTAATTGCTTGCAAAGTTTGATAGCGCGAGAGGTTGGCAAACTGAACGCTTGAACCATCAGCGAAGCGGTAATCAAATGCTGGATTAACTGGAATTTGTGTCAAAACATCTTCCATTAGCGCACCGGTCTTTAAAAAGAAGTCACGATAGACCGCTGGCAAAGTAAGTAGCGAAGGTCCGGTATCAAAAGCGTATCGACCGATCCATTCAGTACGACATTTTCCACCGACGAAATTCGCCGCCTCATAAATTTCGACTTGATGGCCCGCTTTAGCAATGCGTGCTGCGGCACTCATGCCACCAATTCCGGCGCCAATTACAACTACTTTGCTCATATAGCGCGACCTTTCCAAAGTACTTTGCCGCGCGCACTCCAAGAATAAATTATTAAATAGATCAACATAAGTGAAGAAAGCGGATGCAATACAGTATCGATAAATCTAGCGCCAGAAATACGTGCCGCAATTATTCGCGACACAATTACAAATTCCAGGGCGTAGAAACCTGCTGAAAAACCAGCAATTATTGCAATTAGCGGAAAGATGCCAGTAAGGAAAAGAAATGCGACGGCAATAAGTGAACCAAACTTTGACCCGAATGCCGCCCAGAGTGATTTTCCATAGCCGGCTTTTACTTCGGCCCACGAGTTATACATATGGCAAGTAGCTAGATGTGCACCATCTGCCACTGTTCCTTTAAACCCAGATCGCAATAATGTACGAGCAAGTTCCATGTCATCTAACACAGCAGATTTAATTGCCGAGTATCCAGAAACTTCTGAAAGCGCACTTTCCCGAACTGCAAAAAATTGGCCATTAGCAACGGCAAATGAAGCCCGGCCTGATTTCTCGGCCATGCGAAGGGGCACAGTTGAGAGCCATGACCAATGTAGAAGCGGCTGAATCATGCGTTCGCCAAATGTGTTAGCAATCTGCTTTGGGTAAGGCGAGACGAAATCAAGTTCTTGATCAATCAGTAGATTAACTGCGGCGCAAATTGCAAGTGGTACTAAGCGAACATCGGCATCGATATTTACAAAGTAATCAGCTTTAATGCGAGTGCGCAATTGTTCGAGTGCCCAAGGTTTACCTAACCAGCCTTCGGGTAGCGGGGCACCAGAAATAACGCTAAATCTTGGATCGCCAGCAATCTCGCGCTTTAGCAGCGCAGCTGTTTCATCTTCGGAATTATCATCTAGAAAATAGAATTTGAGATCAGAGATTCCAGTTTGAGCTTTCAGTGACTCGACAAATTCAATGACGTTAACCGCCTCATTACGAACTGGAAGCAGCACTGCAACGGTTGCTGTTAAGTCTCGACCATTACGTGGAATTCGGATCCGTCGGGAATTCACACCAGCCATCACAAAAAGGAAGATGCTAATTGCTAACGAGAGATCTAACATGGCTTTGAACTAGGGGCGACCGAGCCAGCGAGCAAAAACATAAGGAGCTAGTGCCAGGGTGTAGAAGAAGCCACCAAAGAGCGCAACACCT
>CAIXTG010000041.1 GCA_903922325.1 uncultured Actinomycetes bacterium | reverse complement strand
AGTTGCATCATTAGCTGTGATGGCAAGGGCGCTGAGTGTCATGCCGCCCTTTGTCATTGTTGGAACGGTGTTCTTATTGAAGAACAACTTGCCTAGGCTCTTGCTGGAATCGGTAACTGTGAAACCAGTTGGGATTCCATCTTTATCAAGGCCAGCAAAATTTAACTTGCCAGTCTTGATATCAACGCCGGCAACCATTCCGAATGACTTCTTCGCTTGAGATTCAAGCGCTGGAGTCGCTGAAGCTGATGCGCTTGCAACAGCTGAAGGAAGTGTTGATGGAGTTGAAACTTGTGGGGCAACTGCAACTACATCTTGCTGAGTTGCAATCGGGGTTAGTGCGCCTTCGCGACCAGTCATTGAGTTGAAACCAAGGAATGCAGTTACAACTAAAATTAGAGAAAGTGCGACCTTAGAAGATTTCTGCGCAAGCTCGGCAGCCTTCTTATAAGTATTTGAAAGTGAATCAAGTGCTGTGGCACCGGTGGTCTCGTCAACGACCCACTCAGAAAGAACGCGAACCATTGATTGACGAGCACGAGCCACAACGTGGCGAACGTTTGCCGGGGTGGTGTTAAGGGCAGCTGCAATCTCTTCTGTTGAGCGGCCTTCCATTTCCCACATGACTAGCGCTGTGCGCTGATCAGAAGTTAAACGTGAAAGAGCTTCGCGGATAATCGCGGCATCTTCAGCTGCAGTAATAGTGGTATCGATATCAACGTGGTTCTCGTTTGCAATCTCGTTTAGACGCTCTTGGGTTGTATCGGCATCTAGAGCAACCAAGTTAGGACGATCGCCACGAGCACGGATTACGTTAAGAGCTAAGTTGTTAACTGAAGCGCGCAAGTAAGCAACAGCGCGTTCAGTGGTATCTAGATCTGGGGCAGCCAACATGAACTTTAAGAAGGCTTCTTGAACCACTTCGTTGGCATCAGTTTCATCGCGCAACATGCGGCGTGCTTGTGAGACCAGTGAAGTGCGGTATTCGGTGTAGATCGCGCTTAGATCAGCAATTGACCAGTCAGATGTAGCTGTGCGGGGTACGACTGGAAGTGCTGGAGTCACGCTGGTTGCGGCGTCGGCAAAGGTCGTTGCAGCTGCTTTCGCTGCCTTCGACTTAAGAATTGCCATTTTAAATCCCGCTTATCTAGAGACAACGTCTTGCCTCTACTAGTTAAGACACCTGAGGGGGCCAAATGTTGTGCCCGTTCAGAAACTTTTTTTACTAAATATCACCGGTCACGCTCAAGGACCCAGCATAAATGGCCAGCCTGAGAATTTCCTTTGAAGAGATGATTGAAGGATATGAGGGGAAGGGCTTTCGCCGAGGGCCTAGCTCGCTTAAATGAGCGTAAAACTAGGCAAATGAATGCAGGGTTGAGAATGAATCCTCGAAAGGCTCAAGTAAAGGATAAGGGTTTGGGGGCAGAATCTGGGGATCTCAGGCTTAAGGCGCTCAGATTTCTCGGATCAAGCCCAAAAACCTAGGGCTAGCTTCTCATTTTGCGCCAAATGAAGTTTTCGCAGGGAACCCACAAGGTTGAAACTGACATTTAGCAGGGAGATGGGCTTACCGTGGCTAAATGACTGACTTAAAGCCTAACAAAAACCAAGTCAGCTCGATACTGAAAAGATTTCTACGCACAATCGCGATCCTTGTAGCTCTAATTCTCATCTCGGTAACGTTCACTTTTTTCAAACCAATCGATGTCGAAAGTATCGGCTACCAGTATTACAACGATAAAACTTATCGGGTTGAGAAAACTAATCAGATTACCGACCTTTTAAAGGGTGAGTTAATAATCAGACGAAAAGTTAATGAAATCAAGTCTCAAACTTCAAACCCACAGAGACAGATTGATTTAGCCCTTAGTTGGGTTACGCAGTATGTGCGCCCTCAGGATGCTTCACCTTCGCCAGTTATCAGTGATGACTACTACAACATCTTAAAACGGGGTTCTGGATACTGCGACCAAGCTGCTTACGTGTTTTCAGTTCTCTCAACCCGATTAGGTATACCTGCTCGAATGATTATGTTGCGTGACCACGATGGCATATCGCACCACACTGCAGCTGAAGTTTACTTAGATAGCAAGTGGCAATACATCGACCCATGGCTTGGCGTTTTTCCACACAAAGCAGATGGAACTGCTTACACCAGATTTGAATTCGCAAAGGATCAAGCTGCGCTAATTAAATATGGCTACGCGCCCGGCTTAACTGAATACGAGTTCTCAAATTCGGTAGTTTTTGAAACTTTTCCATTTATGTCATTTGATAAATT
>CAIXTG010000040.1 GCA_903922325.1 uncultured Actinomycetes bacterium | reverse complement strand
CGGCATGACCGGTTACTCCGGTGCAGACTTGTTCGTAACTTGGATTTGGGCGAGTGCCACCCATGTAGCCAACACTGGTTTCAATAACTCCGGCTAGCTGCCAGAAACGACGTTCTGCGCCCCAAAAACAGCCAGTTGCAAAGTATGCGCTCTGATTCATGGCGATATTCTGGCAGTAAGCTCCAGAAATTGTCATACGAGATCAAACGCGATCAATATTTCCTAAGTAATTATTAACATCTGCGCTACTGATAACCTTGCCGTTGCGCCCCCGTAGCTCAGGGGATAGAGCACCGCCCTCCGGAGGCGGGTGCACAGGTTCGAATCCTGTCGGGGGCACTGTTAGTTCATGAAGAATTAAATGTAAGCGAGATAAATCACGCGTAATCGGGAAATCCCTTGCGATATGTCCTTGTAATACGGGTGCGGGCACGGGAGAATAAGCACCTTACGACATTAGATCGTAGCAAGATCAAATTACTTAATTGGTACGGGACTGGCTTCTGTACGCGAGGTTTTAGGGATAGGTGGTGGGAATTATGGATTGGCGTCATCAATCTGCTTGCCGCGATGAAGATCCAGAGCTTTTCTTCCCAGTCGGAAACACTGGCCCTGCAATTACCCAAATTGAAGAAGCAAAAAAAGTTTGTAACCGCTGCATAGTTAAAGATGCCTGCTTGGCTTGGGCGCTTGAGAGCGGACAGGATGCTGGAGTTTGGGGCGGTTTGTCAGAAGATGAACGTCGCGCTCTTAAGCGTCGTGCGGCACGTAATCGTGCACGCCTGCAAGAACAACAAAACCAGTTCTAAAGCGGGAACTCCAAGGTTGCTTGGGTACCAGACTCCCCCGAAGTTAATTTAATCTGACCACGCAATTCATTTTCAGTCAAAGTTCTGACAATTTGTAAACCTAAATTAGAAGAATTAACTAAATCAAAATCACTGGGTAATCCGGCGCCATCATCGCTAACAGTCACTTTAGCTTTACTTTCAAAACGTTCACAATGGATTACTAGATTGCTTCCGCGCTCAGCTAGCCCATGTTCAAGGGC
Organism: uncultured Actinomycetes bacterium; assembly: GCA_903922325.1. GTDB lineage: Bacteria > Actinomycetota > Actinomycetes > Nanopelagicales > Nanopelagicaceae > Planktophila. The sequence continues at coordinate 10,687 of CAIXTG010000040.1, read as the reverse complement.
ATTGTGAATTAACTCAGTGACAATTAGAGCAAGCGGTGTAGCAATGCGTGGATCGATTTCGGCCAGTGACCCACTTCGTCTAATGTTTATTTCGCTCATGCGAGGGCTTAAATCTGCTGCGTGAATCACTAAATTATCTAGCACCTGATCGAAAGCCACTTTGGCATCGGCGCTATTTGAAAGCGTCTCGTGAACAAGTGCAATTGATGCGATTCGGCGAACTGCTTCTTCTAGAGCAGCGCTTGCCTGAGGCTCTTCAATACGGCGAGCTTGTAAACGCAGAAGTGCTGAAACAGTCTGCAAATTATTCTTAACTCGGTGGTGCACTTCGCGAATCGTGGCATCTTTAGTCACTAACTCGCGTTCGCGACGTCGTAACTCAGTCACGTTGTGCAACAAAACGATGGCACCAATGCGATCGTTACCTTGTAATAATGGCATCACCATTAAATCAATCGTTGCACCTTCGTTCTCAATTTCAGCACGACGCAAAGATTTTCCGCTTAACGAACTCCGAATTCCTTCGTGATGAGATTCATTTCGTTGCATAGATACTTGAGAGGCAACTTCGCCTAAGTTAAAGCTCTCTAGGTCATTACCCCAACCCATTCGGTTAAAGGCAGATCTAGCATTCGGGCTGGCGTAAGTAATAACACCGTTTAAATCAAGGCGAATCAGGCCATCGCCCACACGAGCAGAAGGATCAAAAATTGAAGATGCATCATGATATGGATACGTACCTTCGACAACCATTCGGTAAAGGTTGTTTGCGATCTCCCGATAGTTCAGTTCTAACCGGCTGGGCGAGCGCATTAGCTCTGCATTTCGGTGGCGAGAGATAACGGCAATTACTAGACCCTCATAAATTACTGGGATCGTCTCTTCTTTAATTAACAAGTCACCGATTAATTCAGGTTCTGAGTCACGAACAATGTCGGCGCTCGAAAGCGCTTCATCTAATCGTGGTCGCTCTCCCCATGTTACTTCGGAACCAATTAAGTCATTGGCAAATACAGTTGCCGAAGTAGTTGGCCGAATGTGTGCGATTGCAACATAGCCAGTTGGCCAAGAAGTTGCATCAAAGCGCAGCGGAACCCAAAGAACAAGGTCTGCAAAGGAAAGATCTGTCAGCAATTGCCAGTCAGCGATTAATTCCTGCAGTCGATAAATTTGCGAAGCAGTTAACGTGCTACGCCCATTAAGCAGATTTTCGATTCGGCTCACTTAAGAGACCAACCAATTCGGAAGCTGAATCGCAATCTCTTGCGCCGCATACCAGGTGAGTTCGCCATCATCAGCTTTCGCGTCTCCGACAAATAAGCAATCGGCCTGACTAAATTTAATCGGTGAGGTTAAATTAACTTCGACCTCTGATGCTTCACCAATCTGTGTAGGCTCTAGATCTACCGCGAGCGCAAATGAGAATTTCGCAGAATCTCCTTGATAAGAAATTGAATCTTCAGCAGCCAATAAAGACAGAATATATTCGGACTCTTCTTCGCCGAGCTCTGGATTGCTGCTTTTAAATTGGCCGGTTGGAACAAAGGCGGTATCGATTGAAATTTCACCATCGCCCAATAACTGAGCTAATTCATCGGGAGTTAAAGCCAAGTATCCGCGCATGGGCTAACTCTATTGGAAGATTTGCTGTTGCCTAAAACTAAACCTCACTTGCAATCTTGAGGATCGCCTTACGCAACATCGATTTTGGGCTGGCTTCGCTTAGCGAGCAACTACTGGTTGCCGCAGCTGCTACTGCCCGATTATCTCTAGGCAGAGTCAAGCGATTTATTGGATTTAACTGATCTATTTGGTCCGCTAACTCATGGGCACCTTGGTCACTGCGACGACGTGGCACTTCTAGATTTCCTACAAATTGCAACTTTGCTTTTATTTTATTCTTGGTCAATTCCTGAATTAGCCGAGTCAATCTAAAGCGGCCAATTTCATCTGGCCTTGAATTGATCCAGATCTCATCGCAGTTATCGCTACTCCAAATCAGGCATTGAGAATTCCATCGGCGATCAGTCAATTTCATCGCTAAGTTAGAAACTGAGCCAAGATCAATAATTATTAGATCAAAATTTGCGTAAGCAGTGCTCATGAACTTGTCGAAGGTTGCACTCTTGCTTTCAGTTAATTCATAGGCCCAAAGAAGTTGTGAGATCAACCTCGGATTTTGATCACCTCGCAAATTACGTAGCTCCAGAGCGATTGAGATTGTAGGCTCAATCGAATTGCCATCGATAAGTAGAGTTCGTTTTTCCAGCAAGCTAGATTCCACCGCCAGATTAAGTGCCAAAGTTGTAGCACCCGTAGCAGAGCCGGCTGAGGCAATTGCAATAACTTTTGCACCCGCTAAGTTACGTACTTTATGGCTCGAAATAAGTGGTTCGCGAAATTCTTTACGTAAGACCGAACGAATCTGGGAAACCAGTTCCGCCGGGTCGGTCGGTCTTGGTGAAAGTGAGACATAGCGAGTGATCTCAGATTCGGTGCCGTAGCCAATTATGTGGCGAACTGCAGTTCGCAAATTTGCGATTGATTCATCGTTAAACCCTGGTAGATCCGGGGCATAAATTAAGATTGAATTCTTCGCAGTTTCTGGATTCTGGTTTAGAAATAGTTGTAACGCAGCGATATCTACTGCTCTAGCCACTATGTCCCAACCTTGGGAATGTAAATTGCTTGATACAAAACTCTCAAAATTGCTATCCGAGATTGCCGTAATTACGCTCTGATTACTTCCTTCAACCATTTAATTTCACCACCACTAATCGACCATAAGTGGTAGATCTGAGCACATCTGAAATCTCTTCTCGTCCAATTGCAATAGTGATTGCCGCCTCTGATCCAAAGTTAGAATTCTTTCGCTCAATAGAACCTAGGTAGATATCACTCAGTACTAGCTCTGGTTCAGATGGGAAAGCACCTGCTTCGGCATCTTCTAGAAGATAGATACTTATACGGTCTCCAGCTAAAACAGAAGCTGGTAGATCAATTGCTCGGATCGTGAGCGAAACTTCAGCGCTGTTTATTGCTTCGTTTTGCGAGCTAATTGATTGGGTGGCGATTAGCGAAGTGCGCTGAATTCGATTAATAACAATGCTGCCAATTGGATTCATTTCTGCAGGTACATAGTTATTAGAAATAGCCGAGATGTTAACTTGGACTTTTGAAATATCCGTGGCGGCAATCTGTTGACCGGGAGTTAGTTCGCGATTTGCAATCCAGAAACTTTGCTTCTGATTTGAGAGCACCGAAATTAGCACGCTAGAGAGGATGGATGCCACTAGCAGTGTTGTGGCTATTAGCACTCGAGTTTGAATTTTTGATTTCATAGTAGACATGAAAGGCATTTAACGATGCCTGCAGACATTTCTAATTTACTTATCCACAGTCATCCTTTCGGATGAGACCAAGTAATCCTTAGGAATGATCTGAGCCGAGGCTGCTGCAGAAATTCTCTTCTCATGACAACTATCGATCTATCAATTGAGCCCATTTTTAAAACCATCACTTTTTCGCCAATCTCAAGTAGCCAAGATGAGATTCCTGGCCACCCAGTTTTAGACCTGTTTCGCTCCCCTGTGCCTGCCGAAGAACCGCAGAAAGCTAAGTTGTATTTGATTCCCACTTCATATGGCGATGAGTACGATCCGGACTTTGCGCCAATGCCAACTTCTGCCAGTGAACTACCAGAAATAAGTAGTTGGGCTTTAAAGTATGGCGTTAGCGCTCTTGAAATCTGGGCTGGCAAACGTCCGGCTGCACAATTAGCCAGATGGACCCATCGATACATATACGGCAAGTTGGTGGCAGACACTGGCTCAGTTAAAGCGATCGGCCGAATTAGAAAAATGCATGTGAACCAGCCGTTAGATGGGATCGCAGAATCAGTATTAACAGTTAGATACGGCGACCGTTTGCGTTCCTTGGTGATGCGCTTTGAAGGAATCGATCAGAAATGGTTATGTACTGAACTATTTCTGATTTAGCTCTCGTGAGTTAAGCACCACCGTGGCAACGCTTGTACTTCTTTCCAGAACCACAAGGGCATGGCGCATTTCGCGAAACATCGTTCTTTGCGACATTGCCGTTTTCATCAGCTGCGCTGTACTGCAACCCAATTGGCGAAACTGGTTTAGCTTCAATTCCCTTTGCTTGAACTTCGGATGATTCAACAGTTACTTCAACATTGAATAAGAAGCCAGCAATTTCTTCTTTGATTGCATCCATCATGGCTGCGAATAATTCGTAACCTTCGCGCTGGTATTCAACTAGCGGATCACGCTGAGCCATGGCACGCAGGCCAATGCCTTCTTGTAAGTAATCCATCTCGTAAAGATGTTCGCGCCATTTGCGATCAAGGACTGAAAGCAAAACTTTGCGCTCAAGTTCGCGGGTGACTTCAGAACTCAAGGCGCTTTCACGATCTGCATATGCCTTGGCTAGATCTTCGAGAACGCGGTGCTTTAGAAGTTCAGCATCTAAGCCTGCGCGACCGCCTAGTTCGGCGTCAAGATCAGCTGGTAGGAACGAAATTGGATAGATGACTTTGAGGTGGTTCCAGAGAGTTTCGAGATCCCAATCTTCAGCAAAGCCCGATGCTGTTGCTGCGTCGACATAAGCTGCCAAAGTATCTTGCATGAATTCGATGACTTGTTCCTTTAGATCTTTGCCTTCGAGAACTAAACGACGCTCGCCATAAATTACTTCGCGTTGACGATTCATTACATCGTCATATTTCAAGACATTCTTACGAATTTCAAAGTTCTGTGCCTCAACTTGAGTCTGCGCTGAACGAATTGCATTGCTAACCATCTTCGATTCGATTGGCTCATCTTCTGGAATACCAGCTGCAGATAGAACACGCTCTACGATGCCCGAATTGAAACGGCGCATCAAGTCATCTTGAAGTGAAAGATAGAAACGAGATTCACCAGGATCGCCTTGACGACCAGAACGACCACGTAACTGGTTATCAATACGGCGTGATTCGTGGCGCTCAGTACCGAGAACATATAGGCCACCGAGTGCGATTACTTCTTCATGCTCTTTTGCTACAGCTGCTTTTTGGCGAGCAATTTCGGCTGGCCAAGCTGCTTCGTACTCTGCTGCATTATCTACCGGTGAAATTCCGCGACGCTGTAATTCGAAATCTGCCATAAATTCTGGATTGCCGCCAAGCATAATGTCAGTACCGCGACCTGCCATATTGGTAGCAACTGTAACGGCGCCCTTAATACCTGCGCGCGCAATGATTGCCGCTTCGCGTTCATGGTGCTTAGCATTTAGAACTTCGTGAGCAACGCCTGATTTACGCAGGATCGCTGAAAGTTCTTCGGATTTTTCAACACTAACCGTACCGACCAAAACCGGTTGGCCTTTGCGATGTCGTTCCACAATATCTTTTGCGACAGCACTGAATTTGCCAAGTTCAGATTTATAAACCAAATCTGCTTGATCAATACGAACCATGCCTCGGTTGGTTGGAATCGGCACAACGCCAAGCTTATAAATCTGATGAAATTCTGATGCCTCGGTCATTGCAGTACCAGTCATGCCGGAAATAGTTTTATACAAGCGGAAATAGTTCTGCAACGTAATTGTTGCCAAAGTCTGGTTTTCGTCCTTGATTTCAATACGTTCTTTAGCTTCAAGGGCTTGGTGTAGGCCTTCGCTGTATCGACGACCAGCCAACATGCGACCAGTGTGTTCGTCAACAATTAATAGCTCGCCGTTCATAACTACATAATCTTTATCGCGCTTGAAAAGCTCTTTTGCGCGCACTGCATTATTTAAATAACCAATCATCGGCGTATTTACTGCCTCGTAAAGGTTTTCAATCTGCAGCATCTGTTCTACACGCGTTACGCCTTCTTCAAGAATGCCTACGGTTTTCTTCTTTTCATCGATTTCGTAATGAACATCGCGCTCTAGTTTTAAAACAAGATTTGCAAACTCGACATACCACTTGGTTGCTTTATCAGCGGGACCAGAAATAATCAGCGGAGTACGCGCCTCATCAATTAAAATTGAGTCTACTTCGTCGACTACTGCAAAGAAGTGCTCGCGTTGCACGCAATCATCAAGTGACCAAGCCATATTGTCACGCAAATAATCAAAACCAAATTCATTATTAGTGCCATAAGTGATATCGCAGTTATACGCATCGCGTCGTTCGGCTGGTGTCATGTTGTTAAGAATTACGCCAACGGTTAATCCTAGAAAGCGATGGATACGACCCATCCATTCGCTATCGCGTTCGGCAAGATAATCGTTAACCGTTACAACGTGCACGCCTTTGCCAGCAATTGCATTTAAGTAAGAAGGCAGAGTGGCTACTAGAGTCTTACCTTCACCTGTGCGCATTTCGGCAATATTTCCCAAGTGAAGGGCTGCGCCACCCATTAGCTGCACGTCGTAATGACGTTGCCCTAAGGTGCGCTTTGCTGCTTCACGGACTGTGGCAAAAGCTTCGGGGAGTAAATCATCTAGTGATTCGCCCTTGGTGTAACGAGCTTTGAATTCATCGGTCTTTGCACGAAGTTCAGCATCTGAGAGGGCAACTATGGCGGCCTCGTAGGAATTAACTTTGGCAACAGTCTTGCTCAACTCTTTTAGAATGCGGCCTTCACCAGCGCGCATTATCCGATCGAGAATTGCAGGCATTTAGCCACCCTGACCTTTCAAAGTTACTTTTGCTGGCAGCTTCCGGTTCGGTAAAACCAAGCGCCAACTTGCGAGATAACTCCCCAATCTTAGGGGTTATTCACGCCTACGCAGTGCCACGCAAGCCGTAGCTGCCGCCTGCACCTTAAATCCGCCCCGGGTTAAGGCACGGTTTGCCTCATTGATCGTGGCTCCAGTCGTAACTAGATCATCCAAAAGAACCACATTCTCACCTGAATAATTCCCATGAAATTGCGGCTTTATCGACAGCGCCATTGCCAAATTCTCACGTCGGCCCGAGATATTCAACTTACTTTGATCACGAATATTTCTGTGATGTTCTAGCAGAGGTAAAACTGCTACCCCAAAATCTTTAGCTACCGTGGTCGCTATTTCATTTAAGAAATCACGTCCGCGTCGCCGGTTTGAAGAGCGTCCTGATGGAATTGGAACCAAGGCGCAACTGGAATGTTTTTGAAATAGTTCTGATAGCGATGCTCTCAACGCAATAAGTACTAGCTGGTCAGCTGATTTTATATTTAGTTCTTTTGCAGCTAGCAATATGTTCTTAGCTACTGGTGAATACGGAATCGCTGAATAAACCATCAAATTAGAAACCTTGCTCAAATACGGGTGCGGATTCCATAGTTTTCGACATTGCGAGCAGATTGAGTAGCCAAGCTCGCGACAACCGAAACATCTAGTTGGGAAAAGTAAATACTTGAAGTCCGAGAACAAACGCATGAAAGCAAGGTTAAACTCGAGCACACAATAAATAGGCCGAGCGAAAATTAGATGTGCTTAACCTTTTAGTGAAATTAGTCGAGAGTGCAATTGATCGCCAGCACGTCTCGGAAGGTATAGAACAAAGTGCGAACCTTTGCCAAGTTCTCCCCATGCCTCGAGTTCGCCATTGTGCAGACGAGCATCTTCGAGAGCGATCGATAAACCTAAACCTGTACCACCACGGGTTCGAGCACGCGATGGGTCTGCTCGCCAGAAACGATCGAATACCCGATTAAGCAAATTAGGCTCAATTCCGACGCCGTAATCACGAACTCCAATTGCAACATCTTCGGGTGAGGCCATAACCCGCACTTCAACTGGCTTGCCTTCAGCGTGGTCTATTGCGTTACTTAATAGATTTCTAATTACACGTTCGACACGACGGATGTCTCCATTGATAAAAACTGAATCTCGAGGGCGATTGAGGTTGATTTCAATGCCATTTTCTTTAGCAACCAGCGAAAGATCAGAGATACAACGTTCAAGCGAGCCACAAATATCGAATTCAACTGCTTCGAGAATAGCTACTTCAGCATCAAATCGGCTGATCTCAAGGAGGTCTTCTAGCAAACGCTCAAACCGATCAATTTGTCCGATCAATAACTCAGAACTGCGAGCGATCACCGGATCAAAGCCCTCGCGGGCATTGTGAATTACACCAGATGCCATACGCAATGTAGTTAACGGAGTGCGCAACTCGTGTGAAACATCCGAAACAAACCGTTGTTGAACGCGTGATAAATTCTCAAGTCGAGCAATTTGCTTCTGCAATGACTCAGCCATCTCATTAAAGGCATTTCCGAGGCTAGCAAATTCGTCATTGCTCTTTACTTGCATACGTTGGCTGAAATCGCCTTCAGTAAATTGTTGTGAAATTCGTACCGCATCGCGAACTGGTTTTACAACTTGTCGAACCACAATCCAAATAATTAAGGCAATCAAAATAATAAGCGCTAAACCAGTTAAATAAAGTGAATTACTAATTAAGGCCAAAGTTGCTGCTTGATCAGTGAGGCTAAACAGGACATACATTTCGTAATCCCCATCATTGGGAATGCTTATACGCTGGCCCACTGCAAAACCATCAACCGAGTTTGAGCCGGCATAGTCAATTCGCACATAAGAAGACTCTAAGTTCTCTGAGTTTCGAACTTTCTTGCGCAAGTATTCTGGAATTGAACTATTTGAAACTAGATTAGAGCTGATCTCATAGTTAGTTTTGCCAATAGCAGTGCCTGGCACCTGCAGAATTACAACTTCGCGACCACTTTCATTGGAGCCAACTGTTGTTGCTGATGTAATTACTGAGCTGAAAATATCCCGGACTGATTCAGCTGGATTGCCAGATGCAATTGCTAAACGATATTGAGCGCTAAAGATGGTAGAGCGGGCCTCAATAATCGCGGTATCTACATTTACTTGCTTGATGCCAGTTGAAAGTCGGGAGTAGAGCGTTGAGCCAGTAATAGAAATAACTACCAGTGAAAGAAAAATAGTAGAAAGTACGACTCGAATCGCTAACGAATGGGCTCTATGAGCGCCGCCAGATCGCATTTACTGACCGCCGGCTTTGTAACCAACACCTCGCACGGTTACAACAATTTCAGGATGCTCTGGATCGTGTTCTACTTTTGCGCGCAAACGTTGTACGTGAACGTTAACAAGACGGGTATCTGTTGAATGACGATAGCCCCAAACTTCGCTTAAGAGCGCATCTCGTGAGAACACTCGACCTGGTTCGCGAGCTAGCGCAACAAGGAGATCAAATTCCAAGCGAGTCAACGCAATTTGTTTTCCGGCACGAGAGACTTGATGAGCGACTACATCGATCACTAAATCAGCAATTGTTAATAGTCCCGAGATATCAGTATTCGTGCGACGTAAACGAGTACGGATTCGTGCAATTAATTCAGAGGGATGTCTAAATGGTTTAACCATGTAATCATCGGCACCCGCCTCAAGGCCGCGAACCACATCGTGAGTATCGCCTTTGGCAGAAAGCATCACAATCGGAACCATGGACTCGGCTCTGATTAATTTACAAACTTCGATGCCATCTAAACCTGGCAACATGACATCTAATAAAACTAAATCTGGTGGATTGTTGCGGAAAACATCGATAACTTCATCGCCGCGACTTACTAGATCCACGTCGATGCCGGCACCGGTTAAAACGATGCCGAGCATCTCCGCAAGATCCTGGTCGTCATCGACGACCATGACTAAAGTCATTTAGCTTCCGTGTTCCCAAGAATTCAAGTACAAATCTTGTGCTGGTGTAAGAACATCGATCTTGCCACCCATACTGCTTAGTTTAAGGCTGGCAACTTCCTTGTCTATATAGGTAGGAACTTCATGAATTCCAGCTGCGAGATTCTTAGCCTCTTTTACAAGATATTCAGCAGTTAGCGCTTGATCTGAGAATGACATATCCATTACAGATGCTGGGTGACCTTCGGCGGCGCCTAGGTTAACCAAACGGCCTTCAGCAATCAGGAGCAAACGACGCCCATCGGCCATTACATATTCATCGGTTTGATGACGCATCTTGGCATTCTTGCTCTTGGCGTTCTTTTCTAGCCAAGCCACATCGATTTCAATATCAAAGTGACCTGAGTTGGCCATAATTGCGCCATCCTTCATAACTGCGAAGTGCTCATCGCGAAGAACATCGCGGTTACCAGTAACCGTAATGAATACATCGCCGACCTTAGCTGCATCAGACATCGGCATAACGCGGAAACCTTGCATCATGGCATCTAGTGCTTTGGTTGGATCAATTTCAGTAACGATTACATCTGCGCCCATACCCTTAGCGCGCTCTGCTACACCTTTGCCGCAGTAACCGAACCCAGCTACAACAACAATGCGGCCTGCAAGTAGGTAGTTAGTTGCACGGAATACTGCATCAAGTGTTGATTGTCCGGTGCCATAACGATTATCAAACATGTGCTTGGTGTCAGTGTCATTAACCGCGATCATTGGGAACTTCAGTGCGCCATCTTTAGCCATCTGAGTTAAGCGAATAACACCAGTTGTGGTTTCTTCGCAACCGCCGGCAACATTTGGAATTAATTCTTGGCGAGTTGTGTGCAAAACATTTACTAAATCGCAACCATCATCGAAAACTTGATGTGGTTCGATGTCGAGTGCAGCATTTAAGTGTGCGTAGTAACCATCGCGATCAACGGCATTCTTGGCGAAAACACTAATTCCATACTCATGG
>CAIXTG010000039.1 GCA_903922325.1 uncultured Actinomycetes bacterium | reverse complement strand
TGTTCAAATGGTGAACCATGACGTTCGCGCGCCAAGTAATTAATTAGTCCGGCCGAACGCGCTGGGTCCTCGCCGATCTCATCGAGAGATTGCTCGCCGGCAGTAGATACACGCGCTGCCCAAATTACATCGGCATCACTGGCGCTGGCTTTAACCAGCTCGACAGTCATGTCGCTTCGGAAGATGATTTCGCTATTGCGCGTTGTTTCGGTGCTCATGAGGCGACCCTATCTAGCCACCTGCGCGCGGTTGTGGATTTCTACGGCAGAATGGCCGCGTGTCCAAAGTAAACAGTGCCACCCTTCGCGATTCGCTCAGTGTTTCGTTGACCGTCGGTGCATATGGCGTGGCTTTTGGTGCTGCAGCTGTGGCAAATGGCTTTTCGGTTCTGCAAAGTTGTTTGCTCTCATTGCTGACTTTCTCGGGTGCATCCCAATTCGCAGTAGTCGGAGTATTAGGTGCCGGCGGAACTGCGCTAAGTGGAATAGCGACTGCTTCCCTACTCGGAATTCGTAATGGTTTATATGGCGTGATCATGGCGCCGCGACTTAAAGTTAAAGGTTTTAAACGAGTTGTTGCGGCACAAGTAACCATCGATGAATCAACCGGTGTTGCACTCGGTCAAGAAGTGCGCAGCCCAGAGGCTATGCGACAAGGCTTTTGGTTAACTGGTTTTGGGGTATTTATTTTCTGGAATCTATTCACTTTAGCTGGCGCACTCGGCGCACAAGCCATGGGCGATATCCGAGCATGGGGTTTGGATTCGGCAGTTCCGGCTGCCTTCCTGGGCTTAGTTTGGCCAAGACTTAAAACAAATAGTGATCGAGCGCTAGCAATTGGTTGCGCCGTATTTGCAATCGCGATGACACCGATATTGCCCGCTGGTCTACCAATTATTGCAACTGCATTTATTGCAGTGGCTGTGGGGTTACGCAAGTGAATCAATATTGGATCGCCGTAATCGGCACTAGCGCCATTGCATTCGCTTTGAAATATAGCGGGCACTCGGTGCCAGAGAAATGGTTATCGCATCCGAAGATTCAGAAAGTAAATGCGCTAATTCCAATTGCTTTATTAAGCGCACTTGTAGCGGTGCAAACTTTCACTGAGAAAAGTAAGTTAATGATCGACCACCGCTTACTAGGGCTATCAGTCGCGATTCTGGCGCTACTATTAAAAGCACCATTCCCGGTAGTTGTTATCTCAGCTGCTGTAAGTTCAGCGCTACTTTATAACTACAATATTTGAACCTAAATTATTGAGAGTGATTTAAGCTTCTCAGTAAGTGCGATATCTGATGGTTCAGTTAAATGCGTGCCATCTTGGAAAACGATGACCGGAATTGACTTAGCGCCACCATTTATTTCAATGACTTTGTCGGCTGCAGTTAAATCAGCTTCAACATCGATCTTGGTCCATTCGACCCCAAGTTCATTTAGCAAACGCTCAGAGCGACGGCAATCGCCACACCAGTCAGCGCCATACATAACGATTTGATCTTTAGACATTTGTGGATCCCCTTACATGAACTTATCTAGGCCATGTGTTAGGCCTGGAACTTTTACAACACTGCGAACACCAAGCAAAACGCCGGGCATAAAGCCAGCGCGATCTATTGAGTCATGACGAATAGTTAGGGTTTCACCTAAACCGCCCAAGATTACTTCTTGATGTGCAACTAAGCCGCGAACTCGTACTGAGTGAACCGGAACATCTCCCACCATTGCACCGCGTGCACCATCTAGCGCGGTATG
>CAIXTG010000038.1 GCA_903922325.1 uncultured Actinomycetes bacterium | reverse complement strand
CCACGGGCTACTAATAACCTGCCAAGTGATGAGGCGGTGAGTCCTTTGCCGAGTGAAGAGGCGACTCCGCCAGTTACAAATAAGTGTTTAGTCACATGATCGCTCATGGGATACAAACCTATCAGTAAATTCGCAGCCGCTTAACCGTTTGCGCGCATGGCTAAGAGTTCGGCGGCGTGTTCTTGCGCGCTAGCTGAATCTTCCAGGCCAGCCAGCATTCGTGCAATCTCGTTAATTCGTTCGGGTTCGGCGAGTTTATTGACACCGCTCGCCACAATGCTTCCGTCGCTACTTTTCTTAACTACGAAATGTGAGTCTGCCCATGCTGCGACTTGCGGCAAATGTGTAACCACAATGACCTGGGCATCTTTGGCCAGAAGTGCTAACCGGCGACCAACTTCAATTGCGGCTTTACCACCAACACCAGCATCTACCTCGTCGAAAATATAAGTTCCAACTGGCTGCACCTTTGCAAGTACAACTTCAAGCCCCAACATTACGCGAGACATTTCGCCACCAGAAGCGCCCTTAGCAATTGGTACCAGCGGGCCATCTTTATGGGCTTGCAGCAAAAGCGTTACTTCATCGCAACCAGTTGCCGTGAAATCTGATTCCTTTAAAGCTCCCCCGTAATCAGGATGGTTAACTTGCACAATCAAATTTGTATGCGGCATTGAAAGTGCGTGAATTTCTTCGCTAACCGCAGTTGCCAAAGTGAGAGCTGATTTAGTTCGCACCGAAGAAAGTTCTTTCGCTTTTGCCAGCAGTGATTTCTTTACCGTGATCAATTCTTTTTCTAATTCGGCAATCAGTTCATCGCCACCAGTTAGATCGGCCATAGCGCTCTTGGAACTCTCACCTTTTAGAATTAGCGCATCTAAATCATCGCCCGCAGTTGCGTATTTCTTGAGCCAGGAATTAAGTGCCGCTTTACGTTCTTGCAAAGCACTTAGGCGATCCGGGTCTGCTTCGAGGGAGGCTAGGTAAGAGTTTAAAGTTGAGTTGGCATCGCCTAGCAAAAAGAAGGCATCAGATAAATTGCTAAAGACGCTCTCGATTTCCGGGTCTTTCGCTCGCACTGAATCGAGTGCTTTACGGGCTAATCCCAGCGATGTCAGGGTGCCATTCTCCTCATCTTCCACCGCGCCAATTGCAGTGGCGATGGCAACTCGGAATTCTTCAACTGAACTCAATTTAGAAATTTCGACATCGATCTGAGCTAGTTCACCGCTCTTCGGTTTGAGTTTAGTAAACGCATTTGTGAACTCAGTTAGTTCAGCAATCTCAGCATCTCGTTTGCTGGCAGCGCTTTTCAGTGCTGAAATGCGACCTTTAAGAGTTTGGTAATTGGCTAATTCAATTTGATAAGACGCCAAGACCTGCTGCAGCCCCGAGCCGGCGTACCGATCAAGTAACTCGCGTTGTTTTGAACTCTTAGTGATTTGTAAATTTGCGGCTTGTCCGTGAATCTCAATTAACTCAACCGCTAGTTCAGCGAGTGTGCCCGCTGGAATCGAAATTCCGCCAGCAATAGCTTTACTTTTGCCATCACTGTTTACATTGCGAGTAAGAATTAATTCATCACCGTCGAGCTCGGCGCCTTTATCACTTGCGCTATCTGCAATTTCTTTGGTAACTGCGAAGCGCCCACTAGCAACTAATCGTTCTTGACCTG
>CAIXTG010000037.1 GCA_903922325.1 uncultured Actinomycetes bacterium | reverse complement strand
TCTAGTTTTGTTTACCGAATAAATCTAAGTAACTACAAAATTGACGGTGTATATGCAGTCGGTTCAGTACCTAAAGTTCTAGAAGTCACGCCTGACAATAAATACATTCTGGTAACCACTTGGTGTTCATACACCTTAGATGTTATTTCAATCGCAAAACAGAAGAAAGTTAAATCCATCAAGATTGGCCGCTACCCCCGAGGTATTGCTGTTTCAGCAGATTCAAGTAAGGCATACATAGCTGAAATGGGTGGCAGTAACATCCACGAAATAAATTTGATTGACTTCAGTAAAAAACTAATTCCAGTTGGCGTTAATCCACGTGCGGTTGTTTTATCGCCAGATAATACAAAGATGTATGTGACCCTAAATATTGCTGGAAAAGTCGCCGCTTGGGATCTAGTGAATCATAAATCTTTAGGATCAGTTAAAACAGGTAATGCTGCAAGATCACTTGCAATATCAAGTGATGGAACAGCGCTGTTTGTGGTCAACTATAAGAGCGGCACTTTATCGAAGGTTCGCACTTCCGATCTGAAGATTTTACAAACAATAAAAGTCTGCGCTGAACCAATCGGAATTACTTACGATGCGCCAACTTCAAGAACTTGGGTTGCTTGCTACGGTGGTTCCATCAAGGTTTTCGACAACGTTTGACGGGCTTGGCGAAGGAGCAACGATTGGCTTAGCAAATTTAGCTAGGACTTTATCTAACGCACTTCGAGCTGCTTTTGCCGCAGTAGTGCCTTTAGGAATTTGATCAGCTATCGCGACAAATATGTACTCTTTATCGCCACCTTGAACATAGCCGGCCATTGAAACAGTGCCGTTTAAAGTGCCGGTTTTAGCTCTAACTAAGCCAATAGCTGACGGCGCGCTTTTAACAAACCGGCTCTGCATCGTGCCGCTAACCCCGCCAATAGGTAACCCACCGTAAATCGAACGGTACTTATAATTGTTATAAGTTTTAAAAAGTAACTGCCCCAGCATGCGTGCTGAAACTTTATTCGATTTGGAAAGACCGCTGCCATCAACGGCATTTAAGCCAGTTGAATCCACCTCTAGGTCAGTTAATGTCTTCACAAACACTTTTTCAATTCCAGACTCGTTGTAACCGAACCCGGCTTTCATTGCTGCATACATAGCCATTCGATTTCCTAGAGTGTTATCGCTCCAGAGCAGCATCCAGTCCATGATGGTCTGCAAAGGGGGCGACTGAAATTTTGCGATCGACTCTTTTGCATAAAGGCGTGCCTCTGCATTGGTTACTTTCAGAGTGCTGACTTTGATATCTCGAGCTTTTAATTGAGCCTTAATGAAATCGAGGTCGACGCTGTACATGCTCGCATACTCGATGCGTAAAGTTTTTATGGGGCCGCCATTGTCAGCATCGAGTTTCTTAAGTGCAGTTTTAACTAATTTAGGTAGCGATACTCGACCCATTTTGGTTGCGACCGAGTTGTTTCGCTCCATCCAAGGATCTAGCGAACCTGCAATCATCAAAGTATTTGGTTCGGCACCAGTAGAAATCTCGGTCGTGAAACGGTGATCCGGAGTTAAATAAGTTAGCAAAGCAGTGGCTGAAAGTATTTTTAGAAGTGAGGCTGGCTTGCGCAAAGAAGTTGCGCTATTTTCAAAGATGGTTTCACCCGTGACTGGATCAAGCAAGATCATGCCTGGATTAGCCAGAGTTTTCGAACTAGCTGCGCTTTTCAGAATAGGGCTAATCGCACTGCTTTTTAAGGCTGCTGGGGCACCTGTAGTCATGGCTGCCGTTAGCGAAATCAGAACTACGCCAACTGAGACAAGTGATAACGGGCGCAACTTCATGCTGCGAATACTACTTTCTAATTACTAAAGATAGATTGACCCCATGAGCATGCCACCAGCTGAAATCGGTCCGGGTGAATTTTTCCCCGTTGTTGGAGTTGGGCCGCATCCAAAACCTTGGCCTACGGGTGATGAGTACGACTTAGAACTCCTTGAGAATGGTGATCGTCGCAACGTACTAGACAAATATCGCTATTGGTCAGTTTCTGCAATTGTCGCTGATCTAAATACCAAACGTCATAAATTGCAGATTGCAATTGAGAATTGGCAACATGATTTAAATATCGGTTCAGTTGTTCGAACTGCAAATGCTTTTAATGTGAGCGCGGTTCATATAGTTGGTAAACGCGATTGGAATAAACGCGGAGCTATGGTTACAGATAGATATTTAACGATTGTCCATCATCCAACAGTTGAAGATTTTGGAAACTACTGTCGCGAAGCTGATTTGCCAATTATTGGTATCGATAACTTGCCGGGAATATCAAAGCAACTTGAATCAACGCAATTTCCCGAAAGTTGTGTTCTCCTTTTTGGCCAAGAAGGTGCCGGCATGAGCGAAGAAGCTGTTGCCGTTTGCGAAGTAGTGCTAGAAATTAACCAGTATGGCTCTACGCGCAGCATGAATGCATCAGCTGCCGGTGCAATTGCCATGTATCACTGGGCGCTACAACACTTACCGCGGCTTTAAGAGTTGTTAACTTGGCTTTCGGCTTCGTCGGCGAGCGCTTCGCGCACTGATATTAAGCGGCGATCAATTTCGTCAGCTTCAGTATTGCGACCTTGAATTCGCATAACTGCAGCGATAGAAGTTTCAATATCTACAATGAATTCGAAGTCTTTTGGATCTTCATCGGTAGCGACAGTTAAAACTTGATCGAGGGTGTTTAAGCCTTCTTCGTAGTTCTCTAACAGCACTTGAGCTTTTCCGTACTCAAAAAGTGCGTTGTTTGAACGAATGTGGTCGTGTGCAGTTTCAAAAACATCAAGTGCTTTACGTGCACGAGTTAAAGCTAAGTCGCCTTCTCCGAGTGCGACGTGACAAGAAGCAATTTTTTGATCACAACGGGCAACTTGTATTACTTCTTTGTTGCGCTTAAATAGATCGCGAGCTTCATAGAATGAAACGATCGCTTCGCGGAAATTCTTTAGAGAGCGATGTGCGCATCCAATTAAATAAAGATCGTTTGCCGCACCGTATTCATTTCCATCAAGTAAATGTTCTTGAGCGCATTCATCCATTGTGGAAATTACTTTTTCGAAATTCTTGGAAGCAAACCACCATTCGCCTAACGTGCAAGCAAGTTCTAACGCGATTGATGATTTATTCGCGCGCAGAATCTCAACAGCCTTTGACATTGCAGTTGCTGCTTCTTCCATACGCTTTAATTGATTTAAGTTATAACCAATTGCGCTGTATGCCTGTGCAACACCTTCAGATGGTGCACTTGCACCAAGTTGGTCGTAAATATCGCAAGCAGTTTCAGCGAGTGCTAAAGCTTCGTCATATTGGCCTCGTGCAAAAATGCGTGCGCTTAATTCGTAATAAGTACTGGCACGTTCTGCGCCTTCAACTTCTGGAATTCGATCCCAGAGCATTTCCTCCGTTACAAGATCTTCCATGCCTTCGTCATCGCTCATGCAGATCTCCTCAAGTCATAGTTGCTAGGAACCATCGAGTAACCGCGACTCTATACGCTCAACCTGTCCGTTTGGGGCGAGATTGGCCCCGACACCATTTCAAATGGACAGGTTATTGAGCGTGGCTTAGACTTTTGTTGCAAACGATTCGCATCTGCAGCGGGTCACTCATCAGGGAGCTTTCTTGAACATAACCACCCCAAAGCCAGCACGCACGCCTATCCGCGAGCTGCTGACCCGCCATGAATGGCGTCGCATGGGCCTGATGTTTGGCTTCATCGCGTTCCTGCACATTGCGGGCGCACTGCTTATGTGGCGCGCGACATCTGGCAATTATGAATTAGCCGATGGTTCACTATTTGGTTGGGGCACTGCTGCATTGGCTTATGTATTAGGTATGCGCCACGCTTTTGATGCCGACCATATCTCGGCAATCGATAACACAACTCGTAAATTAATGGCCGAAGGTCAACGGCCGCTAGCTGTCGGGTTCTTCTTTTCGCTCGGACATTCATCAGTTGTTGCTGGTCTAGCAATTCTGCTTAACTTCGGAATCAAGGCGCTCGGATCACAACTCAAAGATGAAGATTCTACTTTGCACAAATGGACCGGATTAATTGGCACCACAGTATCTGGAACATTCTTGATGATTATTGCGATTCTAAATTTAATTGTTTTAGTTTCTATCGTAGGCGTATTCCTAAAAATGCGTAAAGGCTTATACAACGAAGAAGAGCTCGAGAAACATTTAGATTCACGTGGCTTGTTGATGCGCTTCTTTGGCCCAATTGCTCGTCGAATTGATAAGTCTTGGAAAATGTATCCGCTCGGAATTCTTTTTGGTTTAGGTTTTGATACCGCAACTGAAGTTGGTCTTCTGGTTTTAGCAGGTTCGTCAGTAATTGCCGGTTTGCCTTGGTGGGCAATCATGTCACTTCCGTTTTTCTTTGCTGGCGGTATGTCACTACTCGACACAATTGATGGTTCATTTATGAACTTTGCATATGGCTGGGCTTTTTCGAAACCAGTTCGAAAGGTTTACTACAACATAATAATTACCGGCTTATCAGTAGCTGTTGCACTTTTCGTAGGAGGACTTCAGATCTGCCAAGTCATCTCGGGGCAATTGAATTTAACTGGTTTTTTCTGGGATTATGCGAACGCCTTTAACCTAACTTCAGCTGGATACTTCATTGCAGGCGCTTTTGTAGTTGTTTGGGCGATCGCACTGTTGCTATGGAAATATGGCAAAGTAGAAGACCGATGGCACGAAATGGCACATAAAGCACAACTCGAGCGAGGCGAAGTCAGCGATCATGCAAAAGCTGGCATGGAACTCGGTCCGATTAAAGATGGCTTTAAGATCGACTAGTGGTTTTAAAATCGACTAGTGGCTTTTATTCGCCCCTGTGCAATGGCAGCACTAAGTAATACGACTAATCCCCCAATTGGTTCATTCCAGGTAACTTTTTCGCCTAAGAAAATTATGCCTACGATCACTGCGACAACTGGCGTCACGAAAGTTACCGAAGATGCAATGGCACTTCCGGCAGCAGCCATGATTTTAAAATTCCAAATATAGGCAAAACCACTTCCGAATATTCCTAGACCTAACATGGCAAGCACTGGCCCGATTCGGTAATTATCTTCAGCAATGCCATCGAACAAATAAAACGGCAACAAGGTAATAGTTGCGGCAACTAATTGCGTAGCAGCCATTACCTCTGGCTTTAGTTTCAATGGCAAAACGTTTTTACGTGAATATGGAAATGAAATTCCATAGCAAGCAACCGCTAATAAAAGTGCCCCGATTGCCCACCAAGGATTAGTTCCCAAACCATTCCAAGCGCCTAAGACAATTAGTACTCCGATAAAACCAAGAAGTAATCCAATAACTTGATGGCTAGGTAACTTTTCCTCACGAAATACGATCATGATTGCCAGCAAAGTCATTAGCGGAGTTACCGCATTAATAATTCCAGCCAGAATTGAAGTTACTTCGGTTTCGGCAACTGCAAAAAGAATTCCAGGAATCACATTAAGCAAAAGTGAAACTATCCATAAATGCCACCATGTCGATCTCTCTCTTGGCAGCCGCAAACCCATAATTTTGAGCGCAATTAACAAGGTAATCGCACCTAACGCGCATCGTCCAAAGGCCACCCCAAATGGGGTCAAGAACTCAAGGCCCAACTTAATAAATATGAAGGAACAGCCCCAAACAATTCCGAGTGCTATATAAAGAGGTACCCAGGATTTAGTTTTCGCTGAACTCATTACGAAAGGCTACCGATTCCCGCGTAATTCAAGTGGTAAGTAAAGTTAATAATCCAAGGTAGAATTAGGCATTGCTTCGACCGAAGCAAAGTACTTCCCCCACACAAGTGCAAAATTGCACTTTCTTGCGAGTCTTATCTCCACCCTGACCAATTTGAGTCAAACCAAGACGCGCTTGTTTACGTCTTGATTGGTGTTGATTTTCTATGGCTCTACAACCACGTACCCCTGCCCCAGGCAAAGCTCGACGAGCGGCCGCGGCCAAAGCTGGCAAGCCAGCAAATAAAACAACGGCGCAGAAAGAATCTGCCACTCGTCGTTATGCAGATATTGATCCACGTACAGTTTCTAAGAAAGAAGCTCGCAACCTAGAGCGTTCGAAGTTACGCGCAAAGCGTTATGCCGAATCAAAAGTTTCTAAGCCACGTGTTGAAAAGCCAGTTGATGGAAGCGCTGAAGTTCCAGTGTTCGAACGTTCTCGTTCATCAAAGCCAACAACCGGCAAGTCACGCACTTCAGCACCACGCAATGATCGCAGTGCACGCCCAACGACTGGTCGCCCAGAACGTAAATCATCTGACCGTCCATCTTCTGAACGTCCGCTCGCTGAACGTCCTGCTTCAGATCGCGCACGAAATGATCGTCCGCGTACAGATGCTCCTCGCAGCGAAAAACCAGCATTTAAAAAGACTTTTAATGACAAGCGCGAAAAGCCAGAGACTCGCGCAACTAAGTTTGTAGCAGAGCGCGCAACACGTCCTGATCGCAACCCAGCGCCTGCTCGTAATGCCGACACTGTTCCATCAACTCGTCGCGACGCTGCAAAAGCTCGCGCTACTCGCAGCAACGATGGTCGTCCGAATTTTGAACCACGCAAGCGCGAAAAATATGTTCCTGGCGTTGGCAAGCGCAGCGAAAATGCAGCTCGCGATTTCAAGCGTTCTGAAGATCGCACTAACTCTTATAACCGTCCAGAACGCACATCAAGTGCTTACGGCCGCACGCACTCAGCAACAACTGATTTCGGTGCTGATGATAATTACATCTCAGCGAATTTAGCTGATGCTAATTTGATTGATGCAACACCAAAGACTGAAATCACAATGACTTTCGCTGAACTAGGTATTGCACCTAAGTTAGTTGAACGCCTTACTGCTCAAGGAATTAATCACCCATTCCCAATTCAGATTGCAACACTGCCTGATGCTCTAGCTGGTAATGACATTTTAGGGCGTGGCCAAACTGGTTCAGGTAAGACACTTGCTTTCGGTTTAGCGATGCTGACTAATCTAAATGGTCGCGTAGCAAAGCCACATAAGCCACTTGGTTTAGTACTAACACCAACTCGCGAATTAGCACAGCAGATTGATGAAGTATTAACACCACTTGCGAAATCAATTGGTCTTGATTCAGTAGTAATCGCTGGCGGAATGCCTTACGGCAAGCAGATCACTGCGATGCGTCAATCTTGCCCAATCTTGGTTGCAACACCAGGACGTTTGATTGATCTACTTGATAAAGGCGAAGTTCAACTCGATGATCTACAGATCACCGTTCTTGATGAAGCTGATCAAATGGCTGACATGGGCTTCTTGCCAGTTGTTAAAGAAATTCTTGATCAAGCTAAGCCAGATGGACAGCGCTTGTTGTTCTCGGCAACTCTTGATCGTGGCGTAGATGCGCTAGTTAAGAAGTATCTAAACAATCCAAAGACTCACTCATTGCAAAACGATCGTGCTTCAGTTTCAACCATGAAGCACTACGTACTAACAATGCAGACTACTGATAAAGATGATGTAACTGCGCAGATTGCATCTCGCAGCGGCAAGACCATCTTGTTCGTAAAGACTCAACGCGGTGCTGATCGCTTAGCTGACAAACTTGCTCACGCAGGTGTTCCAGTTGGCGCACTTCACGGTGGAAAGTCACAAGCAGTTCGTACTCGCACTTTGGCACTATTTAAGGAAACCCCTAACGCAGCCTTAGTTGCAACCGATGTTGCAGCTCGCGGTATTCACGTTGATGGCATTTCTTTAGTAGTGCACTTCGATGCACCAACTGATCACAAAGATTACTTACACCGTTCCGGTCGTACCGCTCGTGCTGGCGAAGAAGGCAATGTGGTGTTGCTTTCAACCACCAAGAGCCAATCAGGTGTTAAGTCACTAACTTCACGCGCAGGCGTAACCCCGATATTCGTTCATGTCGAACCAATGTCTAACGAGTTAATTGATATCACTGGTGCTGTTGAACCTTCAGGTATTCCATACATCGCTCCAGTGATGGAGAACAAGGGTCCAAACCGCGGCAACCGTCGCCCTCGCCCTAACTCAAGCGAACGTCGTCGTCGCCCTCGTTAATTCGATTTGATCTAACCGGTTTAGTAACTCCAGGGTTACTTCACCGGCTTTAGGTGCTACGCAGGCGTATGAAATTTCAATCGCAAAATCTATTCTGGCTATGAATTTTTCGACCACTTTTAAATCTCCACGAACTAAAAGTGCAAATTCAAATTCACCAGTTCGAGCAATTAAATCTTCGGCTCTTGCGATATTTGATAAGACGTCGGCAAATGCCACAATTTCATCAACTGATGAAGTTGTCGGTAGTTCCAATCTAATTGCACATAGTTCAATCGCGCTTCGCTGGAAACGAGCTAGTTCGCGAGCCATCTCTTGGTAATAAAGAGGCGGTGCCAGCAAATTTGTGAGCGAATCATGGCGGCCATCGTGTGAGATTGGTTCGAAAATCGGTTTTTCCATTAGATTACTCATCTCGAGGGAAGGAGATTGCTGTGAGCGCTGAATCAAGTAAGCATCTCAGTCAATCGGCTCGCCGCAATATCGTGACAGCCCTGCTCAACTTAGAAGGCGCTGTCGTATTAGCCCTAGGGGCTTTTCTAATTTTCAAATCGATAACTGCCGATTCGGTTGAATTAGCGCCACTAACGGGTGAAATATTATTTGCAGCAATTGGTGGTTTAGGGCTATTGGCTTCGGCCTATTCCTTTAAGAATAAGCGCAGATTTGGTCGCGCACCTGCGGTATTAGCAAACTTAATTGCCCTCGGCGTAGCGAAATATCAATTTGAGGGCGGCCTTTGGTTTGTTGCTCTACCACTAGTTATTGTTGCCGTAATTACCCTTTATTGCGCAGTAACTATAGTTCCGGAAAGCGAAGAAAATTAATGGTCAGTATTGCAGTCGTTGGTAGCACCAATATCGACATGGTTGCCTATTCCGATCAAATTCCAGAACGTGGCGAAACTGTCACCGGAAAAGATTTTGCAATTGGTTTTGGTGGCAAAGGTGCAAACCAAGCTGTTATGGCGGCACGTTTAGGCGTTCAGACTTATATGGTCGGCGCTGTTGGCGATGATGTATTTGGTCAATCTGCAATTAAGAATTTTGTCGATCAAGGAGTAAACACCGAGTACCTAGCAACTGTTCCTGGCTCAAGTGGCGTTGCCCCGATTTGGGTTGATGGCGGTGGTGATAATCGCATCATTGTGATTCCAGGAGCTAATGCCAAAGTAACTGTTGCCCAAGTTGAAAGCGCCATTAATTCAATTAAGGATTTAAGAGTTGTTATCGGACAGTTTGAAATTCCGGTTGAAGTAACTACTGCCGCATTTGCGGCTGCCCGTAAATTAGGAATCACCACAATTCTAAATCCAGCGCCGTATCGAGATATTCCGGCTGAACTATTAGCGGTAACTGATTGGTTAATTCCAAATAGTCACGAATTCCAAGATCTACACCCGCAACATTTAGCGCCAAATTCAGATGGCGTAATTGCTGATTTCGCAGCTGCCCAAAAAATTAATTTAGTTGTCACGTTAGGCGAAGATGGCGTCGTAATCGCCGATGGCACAATTACAAAAGTTGCTGCGCAGAAAGTTAAACCTGTCGACACAACCGGTGCGGGCGATTGTTTTGTGGGCTCTTTTGCATATGGCATAGCCAAGCAGATGTCACCAGCTAAGGCTGCGGCCTTGGGCTGCCAAGCCGCGGGGTTGAGTGTTACCCGACTTGGGGCGCAGAGCTCTTATCCAGCGGCTAACGAAGTTGCTGACTTTCTTTCGGCTTAGCCGACCGCTGCTAAATGTGCCCAATATCGCTTAAATTACGCTGCCATCTTTGACTAGACGACTTTAGTCATGGGGGCTCATCTCGGTAGACTTCATAGGTAGATCGCTACTAACAAGGGGAGAAAGCCAGTGTCGGCTTCCGATTCAAATATCGATTTTGGTGCTAACGATTGGTTAGTCGAGGAAATGCAAGAACGTTACCTCGCAGATCCCACTTCAGTTGATCAAGCTTGGATTGAATACTTCACAAAGAACGGCGTTACTGGCACAAGTAACGCGACAGCTCCGAAAGCTGGAGTTCCACCAATTCCCAAAGCGATGCAAGCACAAGCTGCAGCACCAGTCGTAACCCCAGCACCGGTTGCACCAGTTCAAACTCAACAAGCATTAGTAACTGCGCCAGTTGTAACAACTGC
>CAIXTG010000036.1 GCA_903922325.1 uncultured Actinomycetes bacterium | reverse complement strand
GCATTTGGCATGAATGTGGTTGCTTATGATCCATATTTGCAACCAGCACGCGCCGCCCAACTTGGCGTAACTCTTATGGAACTCGATGAACTTTTAGCTGCTAGTGATTTCATCACGATTCACTTGCCAAAGACTAAAGAGACTGCCAACTTAATTGGCGTCGAAGCGCTAAAGAAAGTTAAGCCATCAGTTCGCATTATCAACGCTGCTCGTGGTGGCGTTCTAGATGAAGCAGCACTATTTGATGCAATTACCGAAGGTCGCGTTGCTGGTGCCGGCCTTGATGTATTCGCAACTGAACCTTGCACCGATTCACCGCTATTTACGCTTGATCAAGTAGTTGCCACACCTCACTTAGGTGCATCAACTGATGAAGCTCAAGAGCGTGCTGGTATCGCAGTAGCTGTTTCAGTGCGTAAAGCACTGGCTGGCGAGTTAGTGCCTGATGCGGTAAACGTAAAGGGTGGCGCTATCCACGAAGATATTCGCCCATCTTTGCCACTTGTTGAAAAGATGGCACAGATTGCAGCCGGTATCGCTGGCGAGCTTCCGGTCTCAATGGAGATCAATGTACGCGGAGATATCTCAGGCCACGATTCATCAGTATTAGCAATTAGTGCACTAAAAGGCGCCCTAACTTCAATTGGTTCTGAAGATGTGACCTATGTAAATGCACCAGGTATCGCTGCCGAACGCGGCATTACCTCTTCAGTTTCTACTGATGCTGAGAGCCCTGAGTACCGCAGCATGATTTCGCTGCACTGTTCACTTAGCAACGGTAAGTCACTAAAGGTCGATGGAACTTTGATGGGTATCCGTAAAGTCGAAAAGATCATTGCAGTTGATCAATTCGATCTTGATCTGCCACCAACAGATAATTTGTTATTCCTTCGCTACACCGATCGCCCAGGCATCGTTGGCGCAGTTGGAAATATTCTCGGTACCGCGAAAATTAATATCGCAGGCATGCAGGTTTCTCGTGATTCAGCTGGGGGAGAAGCGCTAATGGCAATTACCGTTGATTCACCAGTTAGCGATGAGCTAATTGCAGCTGTTGCCAAAGAGACTGGTGCCGGTTCAGTTCGTTCTGTGACTTTGGTGAACTAATGGCCAATTTCAATTTAGCGGTAATCGCTGGCGATGGCATTGGGCCAGAGGTAGTTGCCCAAGGACTTCGAGTTTTAGATTGTGTTGCGGCAAAACATGGCGCAACATTTACTAAAACTTCTTACGATCTAGGTGCTGCTTACTGGCATCGCACCGGCGAAGTTTTACCTGATGCGACTTTGGCCGAACTCGCAAAGTCCGATGTAATTTTGCTAGGCGCAGTTGGCGACCCAACAGTTCCAAGCGGTGTTCTAGAGCGCGGCTTGTTACTCAAGCTTCGTTTTGCTTTCGATCACTACATTAATTTGCGCCCGGCTAAGTTGATGCCAGGAGTTACTGGCCCGCTAGCAACTAAAGCGCCGATTGATTTCATTGTGGTTCGCGAAGGTACCGAAGGCCCATATGTTGGCGCTGGCGGCGTACTTGCCGAAGGCACCGAAAATGAGATTGCAACCGAAGAATCCCTAAATACTCGTCGTGGCGCAGAGCGCGTAATTCGCGATGCTTTCGCTCGTGCGAGCAAGCGCGAACGTAAGAAGTTAGCGCTGATCCATAAGAACAATGTGCTTACTCGCGCCGGTGGTCTTTGGACTCGTACTTTCAACGAAGTTGCTAAAGAGTTCCCAGAGATCACAACCGAATATCTACATGTTGATGCTGCATCGATGTTCTTCGTGACAAACCCAGAACGTTTCGATGTAGTTGTTACAGATAACCTTTTCGGTGACATCTTGACTGATATCGCTGCTGCTATCTGCGGCGGAATTGGTTTGGCTGCCTCCGGCAACATCAATCCAACTGGCAAGTTCCCCTCAATGTTCGAACCAGTTCATGGTTCAGCCCCTGATATCGCGGGTAAGAATTTAGCTGACCCAACTGCGACAGTTATGTCGGTTGCAATGTTGCTAGATCACATGGGTCTAAGTGATGCTGCGCGCGAAGTTGAAAAAGCTGTTG
>CAIXTG010000035.1 GCA_903922325.1 uncultured Actinomycetes bacterium | reverse complement strand
TTAATTGGTTCAGATGTTTTAGGTACTCGCTCAGAAACCAAAAACGTTAACTCGCTTCGCTCAGTAGAACGTGCAGTACGTGGCGAAATGATTCGTCATGCTGAACTATTAAATAAGGGCGAGCGCGTAGTTCAAGAAACTCGTCACTTCCAAGAAGATACTGGTTTAACTCGCTCTGGCCGTTCGAAAGAACAGGCCGAGGATTACCGTTATTTCCCAGAGCCAGATCTAGTGCCAGTAGCACCTGATGCGGCTTGGATCGAAGAACTTCGTGCTGGTATTCCAGAACGTCCATCACTGCACCGCAAGCGTTTACAAGAAGCTTGGAACGTGCCGGCTAAAGAGATGGAAGCGATGATAAATGCCGATGTACTTGGCATTGTCGAAGCAACTGTGGCACTTGGCGCAGATCCAACCAAAGCACGCTCTTGGTGGCTTGGTGAAATTTCTCGTCTTGCTAACGAACGCGACACTGCAATTTCAGACCTAGCAATCACACCAACTGATGTTGCAGCAATTGTGGCCCTGGTTGAAAAAGGCGAACTAACTGACAAGCTTGCTCGCCAAGTTGTTGAAGGCGTAATCGCTGGCGAAGGAACACCAGCTGAAGTAGTTGCAAAGCGCGGCATCAAAGTTGTTAATGATGACGGTGCATTAATGGCGGCAATTGAAAAAGTTTGTGCTGAACAAGCTGAGACTGCTGAGAAAGTTCGTAGCGGTCACTTGCCTGCAGCAGGCGCGCTAATTGGCGCAGTCATGAAAGAGACAAAGGGCCAAGCAGATGCTGCTCGCGTACGAGAGCTTCTACTTGGCCACCTAGGCCAGTAATCTGGGGTCAATAACTAGTGCCCGACTGCAGCACCTTCAGTTTCAACGATCGCTTCTTTGCCGATATTAATAAAGGCAAAGACCACGATTGCACCAATTACTAATAGTCCAGCGCTGCAATAGAAGACCACGGTAAAACCGTGAGTTAGTGCCGCTGGCATTAACTTTGGCCCCAAATCGCCGTGGTTCTTAATGTAAGCAGCAGTACTTGTAGCAGCGATTGTGTTTAGTAATGCGGTACCAAGAGAACCACCAACTTGCTGACTGGTATTAATTAGCGCGCTTGCAACACCGGCATCTTGATTACCGATTCCATGCAGTGATGTTGAAGCGCTCGGAATGAATACCAAACCAAGGCCAAAGCTAATGATTGGCAGGATTGGTAGCACGTGCGTGAAGTAGCTGGTATCCGGTGTGATGCGAGTTAAAAGCAACAATCCGGTTGACGACATTAGTAGACCCGTAACCATAAGTGGGCGAGGGCCGATCTTTGGAAGTAACTTTGAAGCTGTTGCAGCTGCAAAGACGATTCCGAAAGTAAACGGTAAGAACGCAAAGCCTGACTTAAGTGGTGAATAACCGAGCACGTTTTGCAAATAGATACCGAGGAATAAGAACATGGAGAAAATACCGGCACCAATAAATAGTGAGCTTAGGTATGAACCACCACGGTTACGCTCCATTAAAACGCGCATTGGCATTAGCGGATTTTTAACTCGTTGTTCGATTGCTACAAAAATAGCCAATAGAACTACTGCTGCTATAAAGAAGCTAACTGTTTCAGTTGCGGTCCAGCCAATAGTTGCCGCGCGGTTAAAGCCGTAGACCAATGAGAACAGGCCAAGAGTTGCAGTTAAAACACCTGGAATGTCATAGCTGTGTTCGCCGCCGGCTTTAGATTCCTTAACCACAGGGATTGCAAAGAGTGCGGTAATAATTGCAATAGGAATATTCACGCCAAGACACCAGCGCCATGAGAAGTATTCAGTCAATACGCCACCCAGAATTAAGCCAATTGCGGCGCCGCCACCAGAAATACCACCGTAAACGGCAAAAGCTTTTGCACGCTCTTTTGGTTCGGTGAAAGTAACGCTAACAATTGAAAGTGCAGCTGGAGCAAGAAGTGCCCCGAATACGCCTTGTAGTGCCCGAGCTGCGAAAAGTAGATCTTGGGATGCTGCGATTCCACCAAGTGCTGAAGCACCCGCAAACCCTAGAAGTCCAATAATGAAAGCTTTCTTGCGACCGATAAAGTCTGCAATTCGTCCACCCAATAGAAGAAGAGAACCAAACGCCAACGTATAGGCGGTAACGATCCACTGTT
Organism: uncultured Actinomycetes bacterium; assembly: GCA_903922325.1. Classification (GTDB taxonomy): domain Bacteria; phylum Actinomycetota; class Actinomycetes; order Nanopelagicales; family Nanopelagicaceae; genus Planktophila. The sequence continues at coordinate 3,645 of CAIXTG010000035.1, read as the reverse complement.
GATTCGCATCCGTGATTCCGAGATCAGCCTTGGCGCTAGGAATTGCGATATTTACGATGGAACCATCTAGAACCACCATCAATTGTGCGATTGCGATTACGGCTAATGTGCGCCAGCGATTTGGATCTAGACCATCTTGAATCTGCTTTTTCACTTGTTCTCCCTTGAGTTTCTTTGGTTTTGCAATGATGGAAGTAATATTCCATCAACGAGTTGTTCTATGAACTTGCGGTTTACTGGTTGGTGCGTCATAAAAATTCGGTAAGTAAAAATTCCAGGCAAGATTTCAAGCAATAGCTCAATGTTCGCGCTCTTAGAAATTTCGCCGCGCTTTATTCCTCGATCGATTATGTGCATGACTGTGTCATCTTGAATTTCTCGAATTGAAATCGGAATCAGTTTTCCAAGCTCGGGATCATTCTTTGCGGCAGTTAGCAAAACGGAGACAACGGCACCATCTGGACCCTTTAGATTTTTAACCTTCTCAGAGATCATCTCGATCAAGTCGTCGCGAAGATTTCCTTGATCTACTTCAGGGGGAGTGCAGAAGGTATGCCGATTTACTGCACTGACTAAAAGTTCTTGTTTGTTTTTCCAGCGGCGATAAATTGTTGCTTTGCTTGCATGGGCCTTTGCAGCAATCGCTTCGATCGTGCAACGCTCGTAGCCAACTTCTTGCATCAGTTCTATCGCTGCACTTTGAATAGCCTGGTCGCGCTTATCATCGCGAGGTCGCCCAAGTAATGAAGAGACTTTTGAAGCCGGACACATTATGGCAAACCTTTCTTGAATACGAAACGAAACGGTACCGTATCGTATATCAGCGATACATGCGAAATGAGCTTTCTGCCCATACGATTAGGCCATGTCGAAGATGAAACCGCGCTCTGGCTTAGTAACTGATGGCTTAGAGCGTGCCCCCGCACGAGGAATGTTGCGCGCTGTCGGAATGGGCGACGCCGACTGGGTTAAACCACAGATCGGTATCGCGTCCTCTTGGAATGAGATCACACCCTGCAATCTCTCGCTTGATCGCTTGGCGAAAGCTTCGCGTCAAGGTGTAATCGATGCTGGTGGTTTTCCAATGCAGTTCGGAACCATCTCAGTTTCTGATGGAATTTCAATGGGCCACGAAGGAATGCACTTCTCACTTGTTTCTCGCGAAGTAATTGCCGACTCGGTTGAAACTGTGATGCAGGCCGAACGTCTTGACGGCATGGTTACTTTTGCCGGCTGTGATAAATCACTGCCCGGCATGATGATGGCAGCTGCTCGTATTGATGTGGCGTCGGTATTTGTTTATGCCGGTTCAACTCTGCCAGGCCAAGTAGATGGCAAAGATGTAACGATCATTGATGCTTTCGAAGCAGTAGGTGCATGTGCTCGTGGTTTGATTTCACAAGACCAAGTTGATCGCATTGAACGCGCAATCTGCCCAGGTGAAGGTGCCTGTGGCGGTATGTATACAGCCAACACAATGGCTTCAATTGGTGAAGCAATTGGCTTGTCACTGCCAGGTTCAGCAGCACCTCCAGCAGTTGATCGTCGTCGCGATGCATTCGCAGTTAAATCTGGCGCAGCCGTTGTTGAATTAATCCGCCAAGGAATTACGACTCGAGATATTTTAAGTATGAAAGCTTTTGAAAATGCGATCACCATGTTGATGGCACTCGGTGGCTCTACCAACGCTGTATTGCACTTACTTGCGATCGCGCACGAAGCCGATGTTGATCTGGAAATGGATGACTTCCATCGCATCGGTTCGAAAGTTCCACTACTTGGCGATCTAAAACCATTCGGACGTTTTGTTATGTCAGATATGGATAAAGTTGGGGGAGTCCCAGTAGTTCTTAAAGCACTACTAGATGCTGGTTTGCTACACGGTGATGTATTAACCGTTACTGGCAAAACTATGGCTGAAAATTTATCCGAGATCGCACCTCCAGATCCAGATGGCGAAATTTTGCGCGCAACTTCAAAGCCAATGTCACTAGGTGGCGGCATCACAATTCTTAAAGGTTCACTTGCTCCCGATGGCGCAGTTTGTAAAACAGCCGGCATCGGAATCGAAGAGTTTGAAGGACCTGCTCGAGTATTCGAACGCGAACAAGCTGCAATGGATGCACTTGAAGACGGAACAATTCAAGCTGGCGATGTAGTTGTGATTCGCTACGAAGGACCAAAGGGTGGTCCGGGAATGCGCGAAATGTTAATGATTACTGGTGCGATTAAAGGCGCTGGTCTTGGTAAATCAACTCTGCTATTAACTGATGGTCGTTTCTCTGGTGGATCCACTGGGCTATGTGTTGGCCACGTTGCACCAGAGGCGGTCGATGGTGGGCCGATTGCTTTCATTAAAGATGGCGACCGAGTTCGCATTAATACCGTAACTCGCCAGCTAGATCTCTTGGTCGACGAAGCTGTTCTGGCCGAACGTCGTAAGGGCTTTAAGCCAGTGCCACATAAATACACCCGTGGCGTCTTGGCCAAATACGCCAAGTTGGTGGGCTCTGCTTCCAAAGGCGCAGTCTGCGACTAAAGCTGTGACCCAACAGACCCTCTCAGAATTTGAGATGGTGATCTCAGGGGTTGACTCACACGCTCGCTCATTGGAGAATACGCATATGCGTTCATCAGTGGTGATCCGAAAGCGTGCGATCTAGCAACATCGATCGCGCGCTACCCTCAGTTGAAACTGAGGGTTTTTTCATTTAACCGTTTAACGCATCCGACCTACAGAGCAAAGAGAGCGAAAGGAGTAACGAAGATGAGTCAAGTAACTGGAGCCCAGAGCCTAGTCAACAGCTTGGAAGCAGCTGGCGTCGATGTCATGTTCGGAATTCCTGGTGGCGCAATTTTGCCGGCTTACGATCCGATCTTTGATTCTAAAATTCGCCACATCTTGGTTCGTCACGAACAAGGTGCCGGGCACGCTGCAACTGGTTACGCCCAAGTTACAGGTCGTGTTGGCGTTTGCATCGCTACTTCAGGCCCAGGTGCCACAAACTTAGTTACACCACTAGCTGATGCGGCAATGGATTCAGTTCCAGTTGTTGCAATCACGGGTCAAGTTCCATCCCTTGCTATCGGAACCGATGCGTTTCAAGAAGCAGACATTCGCGGAATCACGATGCCGTTTGCAAAACATAATTATTTGATCACTGACCCAGCCGAGATTCCGCGCGCAATTGCTGAAGCTTTCCACATCGCAAGCACTGGCCGACCTGGCCCAGTTCTAGTTGATATTGCTAAAGATGCTCTACAAAAGATGACTGACTTTAATTATCCAACGTCAGTTAACTTAAAAGGTTATCAACCAAAAGTTGAACCAAATGCGCAAGCGATCGCCGATGCCGCAGCTTTAATTACGCAATCAAGTAAGCCAGTTTTCTATGTTGGCGGCGGTGTTATCAAAGCTGATGCTCATCGCGAGCTTCTTGAGATTGCTAATTTACTTGGCGCTCCAGTTGTGACAACTTTGATGGCACGTGGTGCTTTCCCAGATAGTCACCCATTGCATTTAGGTATGCCTGGAATGCACGGAACTGTTGCCGCGGTAACTGCACTGCAGAAAGCAGATCTACTACTCACGCTAGGTGCTCGCTTTGACGATCGCGTTACTGGCAAGCTTTCAACATTTGCAGT
>CAIXTG010000034.1 GCA_903922325.1 uncultured Actinomycetes bacterium | reverse complement strand
GATGCAGCAGCAAGTAAGACAACTGCTAGGGCCGCGGTGGAAGCATGACTGGCCGAGAAATTAAATCCATAGATCAATATCGGGACTGAGAGCATTGCGCCACCGGCGCCGATAAAACCTAGGACTGAACCAATTAAGGCGCCAGCTATTAGTCCTTCAATGATTAACACTGGTAGATAATGACAGAACGCCCCCGGAATTATCCGGGGGCGTTCTGGCTACTGCTGAATTTATTTATAAGCTAAAGAATGCAGATGTAATGCTTGGACCAAAATCAGTACCTGTAGCAACTAGTGCAAAGATGATTAGCGCTGCGCCAGCCAAAGCTAGATCCTTGAAGAATCCGATGCTCTCGTTCTGCTTTGCAGTTGCATCAGTTTCTTTCCAGAACGCGTGCATTAGGAACGCTGCTGGGATTAGGAATAGTGCGATTAGAAGTCCACCAAGATCAGCATAAATTCCAAGAGCGATGTATAGACCGCCGATAAGGATCATTAGACCGGAAACGATCACGCTTAGTTTGGCAGCTGGAACCTTCTTGTATTTGGCATAGCCAGTCATTGCCTCAAGTTTGGTGAGGTGTGCGATACCTGAATTGATGAAGATCAGCGCGAAAAGTACGCGGCCGATTACTAGTACTACGTCCATGGTTCTCCTTCTTACTTATTTCGGTTTGTGGTGGGGCTTGAATTTGTTTACTACATGGCTAGAGTAGAGCAAAAGTAGTTGAAAGTTAAACTATTTTGAAGGTGTGTCGCGCTCAAAAGGCCACTTGCCTCTGTCAGTGACTAGCGGTACTTTTCGAACATCTTTTCGAATATCCACAGGAAAACCAGGAGCACCCGCAAAATGTCAGCCAATACCGCACCTATCGTCGTTGCCGGCCCAGAAGTTATGACCGATGGCGCAGCTACGCCAATTGAATTTTCTTATCGCGGTCGACGTTTTCGAATTCACGCAGTGCTTACTAGATGGTGCGAAGCAGGTGGTTGGTGGAATCGCATCAGCGATGGCATCTATCGTCCCGATGACCAAGCCCGCGCACTTTGGCGCGTTGAAGCAGCACCGATTGGGGCGCTAACTACCTTCGAACTCGAACGCGATGAGATCTCAGGGCAATGGATTATTCGTAGCGTTTAGCTGCGCTCACCGTTATGAGTTTTATTCACTTACATGTTGCTAGCGCGTACTCACTTAAGTACGGCACAACGCAACCTGCTGATTTAGTTGCCCGTGCCCGCGAATTTAATATGCCGGCGCTAGCAATAACTGATCGCGATGGCTTGGCCGGTGCAATTCGTTTTGCCCAAAGTTGCGTAGCCGAAGGAATCGCACCGATCATTGGTGTTGATTTAGCAATTAAGTTGCCGGGCTTTGTCGGCAAGAAATTGCCGCGGTTAACACTGCTGGCAAATGGCGATGGTGGTTGGCGATCACTCTGTCGCTTCATGACCAGTTTGAATTTAAATGCAGTCGATCGCACCCCAGTGATTACGTTAGAGCTACTCGAAAGATTTAGTGAATACAGTTTGGGGTTACAAGTTCTACATGGCCCCGAATCTCCAGTTAGTTATGCTATCGCCGATAAGCGACCTGATTTAGCAATTGAAGTATTTAACAAAACTCGTGATTTATTTGGTGATCACGCGATTGAAATTGTTTCGCTCTTAGTTGCCGGTAGCGGGCCAAGATCAACACCGCATGCAGCAAGATCACTAATCTTTGCCCGCGACCATGATCTTGATGCAGTGCTAACGAATGCAGTAAGAATGCGCGACCCCGAAGATGGGCCAATTGCTGACATTCTCGATGCGGCTAGACAATTAGTGCCGCTGCATCCACGTCATGTCGAACGACGTAACGCCGAAGCATTTTTAAAATCAACCGATGCAATGGCTG
>CAIXTG010000033.1 GCA_903922325.1 uncultured Actinomycetes bacterium | reverse complement strand
ACACCATAAGAAACCTTGCGGATGGTGAAAGTTTCGCGAACACCATCGCCTTGGCGACGGATTACGATTCCCTGGAAAACCTGAAGACGGCTCTTGTTACCTTCGATAACGCGAACTGAAATCTTGAGCTCATCGCCGGCACGGAATTGCGGGATGTCTTTGCGCAGGGATGCTGCATCAACGGCGTCAAGAATGTTCATTTTCGTCCTCTTTATCTAGATCTAGTCGCGGCTTAAATAACCACGGCAGACTGCGTATCTTGCCATAGGTCACCGCTTAAGCGTAAATCGAGCGTGAGCCCGCTATTGGGCCAGGCGGAAGCTCAGCGTGGCGTGAAGGGCTGGGGCTGCAGCAATCGTGGTGCCCGCAATGGTGGTGACCTTGGCGCCTGCCTCGGTTGCGATCAAACCACCTGCAGCCAGATCCCACTCTTGTAGGCCTTTTTCAAAGTAGCCATCGAGAGCGCCCATTGCCACAAAACAGAGATCAACGGCAGCTGCGCCATTTCGGCGAATATCGCGGATTCGGGTGAGCAACTCAGAAAGTTGGGCTAACTGGGCTGGCCGAGCATCGACATCGTAGGCAAACCCGGTGCCCACAAGTGCTCGGTTTAGTTCGACGCCTTCATTGCATGCGATTGCCTGATCATTTAAAAAAGCTCCGTTGCCACGGCTAGCCGACCAAGTTGAATTAATAGTTGGCGCGACAACAACGCCCACTACAACGCCTTCGGAATCTTTCGCCGCAATGCTCACATTCCAACCAGGCAACCCATATAAATAATTAACGGTGCCATCAAGTGGATCAATTACCCAAGTGATGCCCGATTTTGAGGTTCGCTCGGAACCTTCTTCGCCGATGATGCCATCGCCTGGGCGGGCTTTGAGAATTTCGGAAACGATGTGGTTCTCGCTCTGCGAATCCATCTGTGTGACCACATCGATAGCAGTTGACTTCGATGTAACCTCAAAAGCTGCTGGGCGGTTTTGTAGTAATTCGCCCGCTTCGCGCCCAACTCGTTTCGCCAATTCTAGAAGTTCAGCGATCAACTTTGCATCAGTCATTAGGCCATTCTACTCACCTGAAATCCCGCTAATCTCACGGCTCATCGGTTAGGCTCTGAAAACTATGAGCGAACTGCGCGTGAACGGCAAGTCTGAAGATGGCCTATACCTATCTCTACTCGATAGCGAAGGCAAAGAATTCAGCGTTCGAATTAGCGACACCTTGCGTTCAACTGTTAATCAACCGCGGTTGATGTCAGTGCAAGATGAAGAAGCTGCACCAATTTCAGTTAAAGAAATTCAACGTCGTTTGCGCACTGGTGAATCACCAGAATCTATTGCCCAAGATGGAAACATCACAGTTGAAAAAGTAGAACGCTTTAGCGGACCAATCTTGCAGGAACGTCAATTTATTATTGACCAAGTTGCCACCGTTATTGTGCGCAAAGAACCCGGTCGCGAACCAGTTAATTTTGGTGATGCAATTGTTCTGCGACTGGCACCACGCGGTGTTGATATAACGCAAATTAATTACAACTGCTGGCGAATTGAAACCGGTATCTGGATTATTCAAGTTTCTTATCCAACTTCTGATGGTCATGGCACCGGGCAATGGGAATACGATCCAACTCGTCGCGCGCTAAACGCACTCGATGACAATGCTCGTTGGTTACTTGGTGAAGAAACTCCAGCACCCCGTGCACCACTTGAGCCAGGTTTGATTTATACCGAACAAGTTGATCGCAACCCACGCAGCACTGAACCTGTGCGCGAAACACCACGCTTAGTTTCAATCCGCACCGATACTGATACTGAATCAGCTAAAGATGGTGTGCAAGGTCGCGCAAAGGTGCCAAGTTGGGATGAAATTATGTTTGGCCAGAAGAAAGACGAAGATTAACAAATCGTCTTTTGCAATAACGGCACGTAATTCTCGATTTCAGTCAGTGCGCCATGATGACCAACCATTGAGCTCTCTAAGCTTTCCCGCTCTTCTTCAATTAAAATTAAGCCACCTTTAGCAATCGCAATAATCTCGCCCATGCGATCGAAAGTATCAGCGCTGGGGTCTGGGCCGAATAATCCAGCAGTTAGTGCGTCCTCACGGGTATAGATATCGGCGCGATCGCCCAGAAATTCTTCCCACCGAGATTTAACTTCATTGCGCGCGGCTTCTGAATCAAGAGCGGCATCTAGATATAAATGGCGAGCACGAGGCTCCCCCGCAATTGTGGCAATGCCAGTTAGTAATTGATTATCGCGACCCATCACAATTTTTTCTTCGACATTAACCATGCCGTGGTCAGCAGTTAGCCAAATGCGGGTGCCTTTCGGAAGCTCGATAATCAATTGCTTCGCCATGTGATCGAGCATCGTTAACGCGGCTAACCATTTATCAGAACCAACGCCGTCGTTGTGGCCCGCAGAATCAAGATCATTCATATAGAGATAAACCAGCGCTGGTGATTTAGCCAACGCTAATTTTGTTTGAGCAACTAAATCTTCAACTACATTTGCGCCACGATAAGTCGCCCCGCGAAAAACAGCTTGCGTGAATCCAGTATTTTCATAACGCTTAGCTGCAACGTGTGAAACATTTACACCTGCAGCTGTTGCTCGCTCAAACAAAGTCGGGACAGGTTGCCAATATGTTGGATCAACCCGATCATCCCATTTCAGCGCATTTAGAATTCGACCATTGCTACGTGGTACTCGCACTGTGTAACCAAGCATTCCGTGAGCACCTGGCAAAGTTCCGGTAGTAAGTGTCGCAAGTGAGGTAGCCGTAGTTGACGGAAACGCAGTTTGCACTCGCCCGCTTCGAGTAAAAGTTGAAAGTGTCGGAATGTATTCGGCGTACTTATCGATTACCTCATCGCCTAAACCATCAATTAAGAAAAGTACTTCGCGGCCACTCGGTGATTCACCAGCTGTAATTTCATCACGCGCATCTAATACCCCGAGCCCGGCAACAATGGCCGGCAAGATTTGGTGAAGATGCATGCGTTAAGGTTAGGGCATGAAATCCGCACTTGTCTTTTCGCCCGAGGTTGCAGCTGCGCTAGCGAGTAATTCGCCGATAGTTGCCCTCGAATCAACGATTATCAGCCACGGATTACCGCGCCCATCAAATTTGAATGTGGCCCGCGATGTTGAAGCAATCGTGCGCGAACATGGTGCAACACCAGCCACAATTGCAATTCTTGATGGCATAGTTCATATCGGATTAACTGACGATCAACTAGTTGCTATCGCTAACCGCGATGACATCAGCAAAGCATCTAGTCGCGATTTAGCTGTTTTAGTTGCGAGTAAGAAATCAGCTGCAACCACTGTTGCGGCCACTGCTCACTTAGCTGCGCAAGCTGGCATTAAAGTATTTGCAACTGGCGGTTTAGGTGGCGTACACCGTGGCGCTAACGAATCATTCGACGAATCTGCCGACTTAACTGCGCTCTCAACCCTAGATATCACCGTGGTTTGTGCCGGCGTAAAATCTATTCTCGATGTTGGTGCAACGCTTGAACGGCTAGAAACGCTAGCAATTGGGTTAGTTGGATATAAAACAAACGCGTTCCCTGGTTTCTATTTAACTGATTCAGGTTTCACCATCGAACATCGCGTTGAATCAGCGGCAGACATTGCAGCAGTTATTAAAGCTCGCGAATCAGTTGGCACTAATAACGCAGCCCTTCTAGTTGCTAACCCAGTTGCCAAAGAGATGAACCGCGCAAAGCATGATCAAATTTTAGCTACTGGCTTAGCAAAGGCTGAAGCTGCTTACATTATTGGTAAAGATGTCACGCCGTTCTTACTTGAGCATTTCCACACTACTTCCGAGGGTGAATCTCTTTCGGTAAATATTGAAATCATTAAATCAAATAGCGCGCTTGCCGCTGATATTGCTGTTGCCAGTAACTAGCGATAGTAAATAAAGATGTCGAAAATACTCTGCATTGGTGAAGTAAACCTCGATGTAGTTGCAGTTATTTCTAGCGATATCAATTACGGCAGTGACACTGCTGCCAAAGTATCTACTCATGGCGGAGGCGCCGGAGGCAATGTTGCTGCTTGGCTACGTATCGCAGGCGCACAAAGTCATATGTTGGCGCGCATTGGCAAAGATGCTGCTGGCGTTGCCGTGCGCAGCGAATTCGATCGTCTAGGTGTTACTTACTCTGAAATTGATGTTCATGGCGCACCTACCGGAATTGTGGTTGTCATCGTCGATAAAGATGGCGAACGCAGCATGTTTCCGGACAATGGTGCAAATAGCGGTTTAACTTTGGCTGATCTACCTGAACTCATTTCTTTCAATGCGGCCTACATTTCTGGTTACGCCCTACTTGATCCGAAATCACGCCCCGGAATTCTGCAGATGATTGGAAAAATAAAAGCAGCTGGTTTAAAGATCTATTTAGACCCTGCAACAGTCGGCGGCATGGCCGGAGTGCCAATCGCTGAAATTCGGGCCTGGATTAACCAAGTGCATTGCTTATTGCTCAATGAAGATGAAGCAAAATATTTATCGTCAACTACTGAACTTGAGTTAGCAATTGCAGATTTATTGCAGATCTGTCCCACCATCGTGGTCAAACGTGGATCAAGCGGCGTCATTGCAGCTAATCGTGGTGCTGAATCAATTTCATTGCCGGCAATTTCCGCTCAAGTAATTGATACAACAGGTGCGGGCGATAGTTTTGCTGCAGGATTTATCGCTGCCGATCAAGCCGGCCTTGATTTCACGCAATCATTAGGTGCCGCTCTGACCATTGCTGCCAAGTGTGTTGCAATCGTGGGGGCGCGCCCAGCCCTAGATGCACAGGTTTAGCCCAACTTATTGGCAGAATCACCGCCATGGCTACGGCAAAGACACCCTCTAAGAGCGCCGCAAAATCGAAAAAACCAGTTGGTCCTAAAGCTGGCGAGTATCCCGGCAAGATTGTTGACGTTGATGTTTCATCTGAAATGTCAGAATCATTTCTCGAATACGCATATTCGGTAATTTATTCGCGCGCGCTTCCTGATGCTCGCGATGGTTTAAAGCCAGTTCACCGTCGCATCTTGCACCAGATGTCTGAAATGGGTTTGCGCCCTGAGCGCGGTCACGTAAAGAGTGCTCGTGTAGTTGGTGAAGTAATGGGTAAGTTGCACCCACACGGTGACAGCGCAATTTATGACGCACTAGTTCGCATGGCGCAAAGTTTCTCAATGCGTTTGCCGCTTATCGATGGTCACGGAAACTTTGGTTCCCTAGATTCTGGCCCAGCTGCAATGCGTTACACCGAATCTCGTTTAGGTAGTGCGGCAATGGCGATGGTTGCTGAGACCGATGAAGATACCGTTGATTTTGGCCCTAACTACGACGGTCAATTACAAGAGCCACTGGTTCTGCCTGCGGCCTACCCAAACCTTTTAGTTAACGGCGGTTCAGGTATTGCAGTTGGTATGGCTACGAATATGGCGCCACATAACTTAGGTGAAGTAATCGCGGCAACTAAATATTTAATTGAAAACCCAAAGGCAACACTTAAGCAGCTAATGAAGTTTGTTCCTGGCCCAGATTTTCCTACTGGTGGCGAAATTGTCGGCATCGAAGGAATTCAAGATGCTTACGAAACTGGCAAAGGTTCAGTAAAAGTTCGCGCAAGCGTTGAAATTAGCAAGGTGACTACCCGCAAGATGGGTATCACCATTAAGGAACTACCTTTTAATATCGGGCCTGAAAAAGTTGTTGAACGTATCGCCGACCTGGCCAAAGCCAAGAAGATTCAAGGTATCTCAGACATCATCGATTTAACTGATGGTCAGACTGGTACTAACGTGGTTATCGAAATCAAAAATGGTTTTGAACCTGAAAAAGTACTTGAGCAACTATTTAAGTTAACTCCAATGGAAGATGCATTTGCAATTAATGCGGTTGCCCTTGTAAATGGTCGCCCACAAACTCTGGGTCTAAAAAAGTTGCTCGAAGTATTTATCGAGCACCGTATAGAAGTTGTACGTCGTCGTTCCGAGTTCCGCAAAGCTAAGGCCAACTCACGATTAACTCTGGTCGATGGCTTGCTTAAGGCAATTATCGATATCGATAAGGTAATTAAGATCATTCGCGGCAGTGATGATGCGGCAACAGCAAAAGAGAAGTTGATGAAAGATTTCAAGTTAAATGATGAACAGGTCACATATATTCTTGATATGCCACTTCGTCGTCTAACCAAGATGAGCAAAATTGAATTAGAAACTGAAAGCAAGGAACTCAAGAAGACAATTGCTGAATTAACAGCGCTATTAAAGTCAGAAGAGACCATTAAAGCTCAGGTTTCACTCGAGTTAACCGAGGTCGGCAAAGCATTTGCTACCCCTCGTAAATCTCGTATAACAGCCGCCTAAACTTCAGTTAGACTGCGACGTGATTTCAACTCAAGCCCTTGAACTACGCGCGGGCGCACGTCTGCTAGTTAAGGGCGTAACCGTGCGAATTAACAATGGCGATCGCATCGGTTTCGTTGGTCGCAACGGTGCTGGCAAATCAACTCTGGCCAAAGTATTAGCTGGTGAAAATATGCCAGCCGGTGGCGCCGTAAACCGCACTGGCAAAATCGGTTATCTGCCCCAAGATCCCCGTGTTGGCGAAGAAACTGGCAGTGTTATCGAGCGCATCTTGTCTGCTCGAAACCTTGATCAAATTTCACACCGTATGCGCGTTGTCGAAGAAGAGATGGCAACTTCCGAAGGCGAAGCACTTGAAAAAGCGATGGATCGCTACACACGTGTTGAACATGAATTCAGTGCAGCTGGTGGCTATGCCGCAACAGCCGAAGCCGAAGCAATTGCAACTTCCCTCGGCGTTACCCAAGCGGTTTTCGATCATGAACTTGCCACATTATCTGGTGGTCAACGCCGCCGTATTGAACTTGCTCGCATTCTTTTTAGTGGCGCCGAAACCCTGCTGCTCGATGAGCCAACAAACCACTTAGATGCCGAATCAATCAACTGGTTGCGCGACTACTTAACAAAGTATTCCGGTGGCCTTGTCGTTATTTCTCACGATGTTGCCCTAATTGAAACCGTTGTTAATAAAGTTTTCTATATCGATGCCAACCGAAATGTT
>CAIXTG010000032.1 GCA_903922325.1 uncultured Actinomycetes bacterium | reverse complement strand
TGTGTACCAAGGCCTAGGAAGCTCAAGCCGGATTCAGTCAAAATCGCCCACGACATAGAGAGGGCAACCTGGATAACGATGGTTGGTAGAACATTGGGAAGGATGTGGCTAAAGAGAACTTTGGGAGTAGAAAAGCCCAAAATACGCACGGCTTTTACATAATCCATCTCTTTAACGCTTAAGACAGGCCCGCGTGCTACTCGAATAAAGATCGGCGTATAGACAACTGCAATTGCAAGTGATGTATCTATCCATGAATTACCGAGGCTATTAACAATTGCTAGTGCTAGAAGGATCGCTGGAAATGCGAAGATAACATCGCTAAAGCGCACCACGAATCCATCAAGAACTTTTCCGAAATAACCGCCAACAACACCAAGAAAGACGCCGACTAATGTGGCGATTGAAACCGCTGTAATTGAAACTGTCATGGATCTGCGCATACCGTCCATGCAACGAGAGAGAATGTCGCGACCAAACTGATCGGTACCAAACCAGTATTGCGACGATGGACCCTGCAAAGCATTGATCGGATCTTGAATAAGAGGGTCATGGGGAGTAATTCCAAAAGCGGATAAGAGTGAAATAACCATCATGATTAAAACTAAAACTCCACCAACAACACCGCTAGTGCTCTTTAAATAGTAGGAAAACCAAGTTTTCTCTCTCATTTAATTCTCGGATCTATTCGTCGATAAATGATGTCAGTAATTAAATTGATCATCACAAACATGATTGCAAAAATCATGACGCTACTTTGGACTGTGGCATATTCGCGCTTGTTAATCGCATCGAGAATCTGTCGCCCCATTCCAGGCATCGCAAAGATTTTCTCTGTAATTACTGCCCCACCCAAAAGATATCCAAATTGAATACCCGTCATGGTGACAATTGGAATCAAAGAGTTGCGCAGGACATGTTTAAACTGAACGGCCTTATGTTTGACACCCTTGCCATAAGCGGTACGAATGAAATCCTTATCTACAGTCTCTAGCAGGGCAGAACGCGTAGTGCGCATAACCGGCGCAGCAACTGCAATTCCCAGAACTAGCCCCGGAAACATCATCTGCTGAAAATTCATCCAAGGGTCTTCCCATGGAGCCATATATTCATAACCATTCGGGAAGTATCCGAAGACGTTTGCCATGATTGTCACGATCGCGGTGGCGAGTACAAAGCCTGGAACGGCAAGTGCCAGAAGCCCAAAGAACTGGCCAGCAAAGTCGCGTGTACTTCCAGGCTTGCTTGCGCTAAACATTCCTATGCTGATACCCATAATTACACCAAGAATTGTTCCAAAGAGTGCAAGCTCAATTGTTACGGGTAAAGATGACTTTGTAAGTTCGAGGACAGAGACTCCATTTGAATATGCGAAACCGAAATCGCCAGATAAAAATGCGCCCATCCATGAGAAATACTGACCAACTAGTGACTTATCAATACCGTAATAGACCTTTAAGGCAGCAATCTGCTCAGGATTAAGTGCACCAGTTTCAATACCAAGGGATCCTGTAATTGAGTCACCTGGAATAACTCGAAGTACGATGAAAACAAAGAT
>CAIXTG010000031.1 GCA_903922325.1 uncultured Actinomycetes bacterium | reverse complement strand
GCCGATTTAACTGCCCTCGATGCAATTACTTCGGTTGATATTGCTGGCCCCGGATTTATCAACATCACATTAAATCGCGCCAGCCAAGCTGAATTAGTTCGCGCAATTCTTACTGCTGGCGATAAATATGGACACAGTAATTCTTTGACTGGCGTGAGCATCAATCTCGAATTTATTAGCGCAAACCCAACCGGGCCCTTGCATTTAGGTCACACTCGTTGGGCAGCAGTTGGCGATGCACTTGGTCGAGTTCTTGCTGCTGCCGGTGCGAAAGTAACGCAAGAGTTTTATATAAATGATCGCGGAAATCAAATGGATTTATTTGGTGCATCGGTTGAAGCGGCAGCCCTTGGTTTGCCGATTCCAGAAAATGGTTACCAAGGTGAATACATTGGTAATCTCGCAAAAACCTTAGTTGCTCAAGATAAAAGTATTTTGGATTTAACAGGCGAAGCTCGAACAACCGAATTCCGTGAGCGCGCATATAAATTACAACTTGCTCAACAACAAGGCGTGCTCGAAACATTCCATACTCATTTTGATGTTTGGTTCTCAGAGCGCACTCTGCACGACAGCGGCGCAGTCGAACACGGTATGGATAAATTGCGTAAACAAGGACATGTTTTCGAATTAGAAGATGCCACATGGCTACGTACTACTGACTATGGCGATGATAAAGATCGGGTTTTAATCAAGAGCGATGGCTCGTATACCTATTTCTCTTCAGATACTGCTTATTACATCAATAAGCGCGAGCGCGGCTTTGATATTTGTATCTACATGCTTGGGGCTGATCACCATGGCTATGTAGGGCGCTTAAAAGCCACTGCTGCTTGCGCCGGCGATGACCCTGAATACAACGTGCATGTCTTAATCGGCCAGCTAGTAAAAATTATGGAAGGCGGCGAAGAAGTAAAACTTTCTAAGCGTGCCGGCACAATTATTACGTTAGAAGAATTAGTAGAAAAAGTTGGCGTTGATGCTGCTCGCTACACATTGATTCGCTACCCGGTCGAAACTCCTATGGTTTTAGATGTTGATATTTTGAAGTCAAATACCAACGAGAATCCGGTTTATTACGTGCAATATGCACATGCTCGCATTGCTGGCGTTCTGCGCAATGCCGCCGAATTAAATATTTCGAGCGCCCTTGCTGATTTTGATCCTGCGCAACTTTCGCACGATCGTGAAAATGAATTACTTGGCTCGTTAGCTCAGTTCCCACGCATTGTTGCCAGCGCAGCCGAACTTCGCGAACCACATCGTGTTGCGCGCTACCTCGAAGAATTAGCTGGGGTGTACCACGGCTTCTATGCCGACTGTCGTGTTTTGCCGCTTGGCGATGAACCTGCAGCCGCTGTTCATTCAGCGCGCGCAGCACTTTGTGCGGCAACTAAACAAACTTTAAGTAATGGCTTGCAACTACTTGGTGTTAGCGCACCGGAGCGGATGTAACGATGTCAATTAATGAATCAATAGCCGCTAATGAAAATATGTGGTCACAAAGCGTTGACCGCAGTGGTGCCGAATTAAGCATCAGCGGTATCTCAGCTTCTTCGCTTGCGAAAGACTTTGGTACGCCAGCATTTATTTTAGACGAAGCAGATTTCCGCACTCGGGCATTAGCTTGGAATAATTCGCTGCAGACAAACTTTGGCGATAATGCAGGCACTGTTTATTACGCTGCTAAAGCCTTTATTTGTACTGAAGTTGCTCGTTGGATAACCACTTTAGGAATCGGTATTGATGTGTGCACATCTGGCGAGTTAGCTGTGGCACTTGCTGGCGGCATAAACCCAGCCAAAATTGAGGTCCACGGCAACAATAAATCCTTAAGCGAAATCGAGCGAGCTGTCGAAGTTGGCGTCGGCACCATCGTGATGGATTCAATGCATGAAATCGAGCGCGTGGCTGCGGCTGCAACCAAATTCGGAAAAGTGCAACGGGTTTACTTGCGCCTAACCCCGGGCATTCAAGCTCATACCCACGAATCAATTTCGACCGCACACGAAGATGTGAAGTTTGGTTTCTCAATTGCAAGTGGTGCAGCTTGGGTAGCAATCGAAGCAGTTCGTATGCACCCATCGCTTGAACTTCGTGGCTTCCATTCCCACATTGGTTCCCAAATCTTTGGCGTTGAATCTTTTGAATTAGCAGCAGAGCGATTAATTGGGCTACTTACAAAATATCGCGATGCTTTCGGTACCGAATTACCAGAACTTGATTTAGGTGGCGGTTATGCAATTGCTTACCTACCTGGTGAAGTAACAGTTACTCCAGCAGATGTGATTCCGGCACTCGCAAAAACAGTAAAGGCAGCTTGTGCTGCTGCAAATTTAGCAGTGCCTCGAATTTCAATTGAACCAGGTCGAGCAATTGTTGGCCCAACCATGTTTACGCTTTATGAAGTTGGCACCACCAAAGATGTTACGTTAGAAACTGGCGAGATTCGTAAATACATTTCCATCGATGGTGGCATGAGCGATAACGCACGTCCTGCTCTCTATGACGCCGAATATTTCGCAATCCTCGCTAATCGCAAATCAACCAGTACCAATAGCAATTCTCGGTTAGTTGGAAAACATTGCGAAACTGGTGACATTGTTATTAATGAAATTGATTTGCCAGCTGATATTGCTCCAACTGATTTAATCGCAGTTCCGGCAACTGGTGCATATGGCCGTTCGATGGCAAGTAATTACAACCATGTGCCAAAACCGCCAGTAATTTCCGTAAAAGATGGCAAAGCCCGCGTGATCGTGCGCCGTGAGACTGAAGCCGATCTACTAAACCTCGATATTTAACGCGCATCACCCCATCTGTGAAAGAATTGGCCAATGAGCAGCGAACTTAAGACCATCTCAATTGGCATGCTCGGCTGCGGCGTTGTTGGCAGCCAAGTTGCTCGCCTGCTCCAATCTGACCAAGAAGAGCTTTCTAAGCGCTCAGGGGCTGAACTAGTACTAAAGAGAATCGGTGTACGTACAGCAGGTGTTCGCGAAGGAATTCCAGCAGCACTTCTAACAACTGACTTGATGTCAGTTGTTAACGATCCGGAAATTAATATTGTTATCGAAGTAATGGGTGGCATCGAACCAGCCCGCGAATTAATTTTGGCTGCGATCGCAAATAAGAAATCTGTAATAACTGCAAACAAAGCTTTGCTTGCAACTCATGGACACGAACTATTTAACGCAGCTGATGCAGCTGGGGTGGATCTTTATTACGAAGCAGCAGTTGCGGGTGCGATTCCGATTATCCGTTCAATGCGCGAATCTCTTGCGGGCGATCAGATCACTCGCGTAATGGGCATCGTTAACGGAACTACAAATTACATTTTGACCAAGATGCACGAAGAAGGTCGTAACTTTGCAGACGTGTTAGCCGAAGCACAAAAACTTGGTTATGCCGAAGCAGACCCAACTGCTGATATCGAAGGTCACGATGCTGCCGCTAAAGCTGCACTCTTAGCGAGCTTGGCTTTTCACAGCACTGTAACTATTGATGAAGTTTATTGCGAAGGAATTTCAAATATCAGCGCTGACGATATTGCTGCCGCTAAAGTTATGAATTCGGTAATTAAGTTACTCGCAATTGCTGAACTAACTGTAAAAGATGAAATTTCAGTTCGAGTTCATCCAGTCATGTTGCCGCTTACACATCCGTTAGCAAATGTGCGCGATGCTTTTAACGCTGTTTATGTCGAATCCGAAGCTGCTGGCCAACTCATGTTCTATGGTCGCGGTGCGGGTGGTGCTCCAACAGCTTCTGCGATCTTGGGTGACTTAGTTGCAGTTACACGTCACCGCGCATATTCCACTGTCGGATATGGCGAAAGTGATTACGCAGATCTAGATATCGCACCACTTGGTGACGTTAAATCACAGTTCTTAATTCGCCTCTGGGTTGCTGATAAATCAGGCGTTTTAGCTAGCATCGCGACCGTTTTTGCAAAGCAAGGCGTATCAATCCAAGGCGTTCGCCAATCTGGCATGGGCCAAGATGCCGAACTAATCGTGGTTACTCACGCGGCAACTGAAGATGATTTAGATGCCACAGTTGAGGCGTTAAAGGCAATGGATATTGTTAAAAATGTTGAGAGCGTAATTCGAGTCGAAGGCGTTGGTGCGTAATGGGTTTATTTGGAAACAAAACATCTAAATCTGATGGCGCACATCAATGGCGCGGAGTCATCGAGGAATATCGCGATCGTCTGCCAGTTTCTGCCAAGACTCCAATTGTTTCGCTGCGCGAAGGTGGCACTCCACTAATTTATGCGTGCAATTTATCTGAACTATTAGGCAACGATGTTTGGATTAAATTCGAAGGCACGAACCCAACTGGTTCCTTTAAAGATCGTGGCATGACAATGGCGATTTCTAAAGCTGCCGAAGATGGTGCCAAGGCAGTTATTTGTGCATCCACCGGAAATACTTCAGCAAGTGCTGCGGCTTATGCGGTTAAAGCTGGCATGCGCCCGGTCGTGTTAATTCCTAATGGCAAAATTGCAATGGGAAAGTTAGCGCAAGCAATCGCACATGATTCAACTATTTTGCAAGTAAATGGAAACTTCGATGATTGCTTAACTTTGGCACGTGACTTAGCAACAGATTATCCAGTGGCTCTCGTTAACTCAGTTAATCCATTCCGCATTGAAGGCCAAAAGACTGGTGCTTTCGAAGTCGTAGACATGCTTGGTGATGCACCAGATCTGCATGTGCTGCCGGTTGGTAATGCCGGAAACATAACTGCATATTGGAAGGGCTATCGCGAATACAACCAAGATCGCATCTCAACTAAGTTGCCACAAATGTGGGGATTCCAAGCAGCGGGCTCAGCACCGATTGTTAAGAATAAAATTATTACTAAGCCAGAAACCATTGCCACTGCAATTCGCATCGGAAATCCTGCTTCTTGGGCGCAAGCTATTGAAGCCCGTGATTCTTCAGGTGGCGTAATTGATTCTGTTACCGATCGCGAGATATTGGCTGCTTACCGCTTAATTGCAGCTAAAGAAGGCATCTTTGTTGAGCCATCGAGTGCTGCTGGCCTTGCTGGTTTGATCAAGTACAAGAAGGCAAAGAAACTGCCAACTGGTAAAAAGATTGTCATTACTGTTACTGGACATGGCTTAAAAGATGTCCAATGGGCACTCGAAGGTGCCGCCAAGCCAAAGATTGTTCCCGTTAACGCTAAAGCTGCTGCAAAAGCGCTTGGGCTTTGAGTCAGAGAATCTAAAATGGCGAAACCAACTTTCCGCGCAACTCCCAGCCAGATTCAAGTTCCGGCAACTAGTGCCAACTTGGGTCCTGGTTTTGATTCACTCGGACTGGCACTGCAAATGCACGATAAATATGTAGCCCGAGTTATTGATGAACCTGGTTTAGATATCGACGTCATTGGCGAAGGCGCAGATAACCTGCCACGCAATGAAAAGAATTTACTAGTCAAGGCAATGTTTGCTGGTTTTGATTACATTGGTGGTCGCCCACGTGGCTTAGCAATTCGTGCCAAGAATGTAATCCCACATGGTCGCGGACTTGGATCATCGGCAAGTGCGATTGTTGGCGGCTTAGCTCTTGCTCGCTCATTAGTTCTAGGTGGCGATGAGAAAATAACAAATGAAGTTATGTTGCAGCTCGCCACAAATCTCGAAGGACATCCAGATAATGTCGCAGCTGCAATTTATGGTGGCGCTACCGTTGCTTGGCAAGAAAATCAGCATGGCAAATTAGTTGCCCAAGCAATTTCGCTTTCAGTTGATCATCGCATTTCAGCGCTGGCATTTATTCCAGAGACCGCAGTTTCAACAGCCAAGGCTCGCAGGTTGTTGCCGGAAACTATTCCGTATCGTGATGCGGTAATTAACTCCACAAACACTGCGCTTCTAGTTCATGCACTAACACTTCGCCCAGATCTACTATTTATTTCTACCGAAGATTTCTTACATCAGTCTTATCGCCAAGAAGCGATGCCGGCCTCTTTTGCGCTATTAACTAAGTTCCGCAAGGCAGGTGTTGCCGCCTTTATCTCTGGTGCCGGGCCAACCGTGCTAGTGCTGCACACTGGTGGAGCCACTGAAGTAGCCGAGCTAACTCATGCGGCAGGGGCTAAATTCCGCGTAGCAGAAGTTGCGATTTCGGCTGCGGGAATGCTACCGTTCTGACATCTTCTTAGGCGATCTGCCTGTAACACCTGAAGGTAATCTAAAAAATACCACCGGCTTTCGCCGCAAATATCTAGCCAGATATGTAAGTATCTTAAGTATTTTGCGCCTAAGCCATTACTGAAAAGACCGAAATGACCGATACACCTGAAGTAACTCCAATACGTTCAAGTAGCCCCGAGTTATCTGCGATGACCCTTCCGAAATTAAAGGAAGTTGCCACCCAACTGGGAATTGATGGCGCCGCAAAACTTAAGAAGGATGCCCTCGTAACTGCAATCGCTGATCTACAAGCAGCAAACCGCGAAGCCGCAAAGGCTGAACGCGAAGCCCGTCGCGAAGCACGCAATGCCAAGAAGCGCGGCAATAAAGATAATTCGAATAATTCAAATGCCAACTCATCAGATGATGACGGCGACGACGAGGGCGATGACAATTCAGCTAGCTCATCAAATGATTCCAACTCAAATTCAAACCGCCCAAACCGCGATCGCAATGACCGTGGCCGCGATCGTCAAGGCCGTAATCGTGATCGCCAAAACCGCGATCGTTCAGATCGTGGTGGCCGCGAAGAACGCGAAATCGTTATCTCTGAAGATGATGTTTTGCTTCCAGTCGGCGGTATTGCAGACATTATGGAAAGTTATGCATTCATTCGCACTGGTGGTTACTTGCCAAGCCCGAACGATGTTTATATTTCACTGCAACAGGTACGCCGCTTTGGTTTGCGTAAAGGCGATGTTGTAACTGGCGCAGTTCGCCAAGCCCAAGAAGGCGAGCGCCGCGAGAAGTTCAACGCACTTGTTCGCTTAGACACTATTAATGGCGTAACACCTGATGAAGCGCGTAACCGTGTTGAGTTCTCAAAGCTAGTTCCGCTTTATCCGCAAGAGCGTTTGCGTCTTGAAACAGAACCAAATGTTTTGACTACTCGCGTGATCGACCTGATTTCACCAATTGGTAAAGGTCAGCGCGGACTTATTGTGTCTCCACCTAAGGCCGGTAAGACCATGGTCTTGCAAGCAATTGCTAACGCGATCACAACTAATAACCCTGAGTGTCACTTAATGGTTGTTCTAGTTGATGAGCGCCCTGAAGAAGTTACTGATATGCAGCGATCAGTTAAAGGCGAAGTTATTGCTTCGACTTTCGATCGCCCAGCAGATGATCACACCACAGTTGCTGAACTGGCAATTGAGCGCGCAAAGCGGTTAGTTGAACTAGGTCACGATGTAGTTGTGTTGCTCGATTCAATTACTCGTTTAGGTCGCGCATATAACATCGCAGCTCCTGCTTCAGGTCGCATCCTTTCTGGTGGCGTTGACTCAGCTGCGTTGTATCCGCCTAAGAAGTTCTTCGGTGCTGCTCGTAATATTGAAGATGGCGGTTCACTAACAATCCTGGCAACAGCACTTGTTGATACTGGTTCTCGAATGGATGAAGTTATCTTCGAAGAATTCAAGGGCACCGGAAACAGATCGGAAGAGCGTCGTGTAGGGAAAGAGTGTCTTC
>CAIXTG010000030.1 GCA_903922325.1 uncultured Actinomycetes bacterium | reverse complement strand
GCTAACCGGAAAAAAGTAATGAATATTTCGCGGGACAAAATCACTATGGTGATCCACCAAGGCATTCGATCTAGAATTGAAAGCGAAATCATCGCAGTTGCAATCATGGCCTTATCGGCAACTGGATCTAGGAATTTGCCAAGTTCAGTAACTGCATTTCGGCTACGTGCTAACTTGCCATCTAATACATCGGTCATACCAATTAAAAAGAAAATTACCCAAGCAATCCATTGCCAAGTTTGATCATCGCCACCATTTTTAAAGATGGCATAAGCGCCAAGCGGCAAGAAAGCAATGCGCGCAATAGTTAGTGAATTAGGCAGGTTTAATTCTTTGGCCATGAAATTAACCAATTGCCTCAGCAACTAGATCAGCGCCTAATGAATCTACAACCACGCCCTTAACGTACTGGCCGACCTTAAAAGATGTACCGATAAATGAGGTTGTGCCATCTACTTCGGGACCTTGATGATCTGCCCTACCTTCTTGAAGTTCAGCATCTTCGATTAAGACAGTAACTTCTTCGCCAATGCGCGCTGCTGCACGATCAGATACCCAGTTATCAGCAAGAGATGAAAGGGTTTCAACGCGTTGCTTGATCACTTCTTCAGGCAACTTGTCTGCCAAATTCAGGGCTTCGGTATTATCTTCATCGCTATAACCGAAGACGCCAATGGCATCTAGTTTGGCTTTGCTTAAGAATTCAACTAATTCGTTGAAATCAGCTTCGGTTTCACCAGGGAATCCGACAATAAAGTTAGAACGAATACCCGCGGTTGGTGAGAGAGCACGAATCTGCGAAATTAGATGTAAGAATTTCTCGTTATCCCCGAAGCGACGCATGCGACGTAGCACTGATGCGCTGCTGTGCTGGAAACTTAAATCGAAGTAATGCGAAACTTTTTCAGTTGCAATCATTGCTTGCAATAACGAAGGACGCATCTCGGCCGGCTGCAAGTAAGACAAACGAACTCGCTCGACACCCGGAATAACTACTAGCTCAGGCAATACTTTTTCCATCAAAGTTAAATCGCCCAGATCTTTTCCGTATGAGGTCGTGTTCTCGCTAACCAAGAAAAGCTCGGTAGCTCCACTTTCGGCCAACCAGTGGCCTTCTTCGATAACTTCAGTTGGGCGGCGTGAAACAAATGCACCACGGAAATATGGAATCGCGCAGAACGAACAGCGACGATCGCAACCAGTTGCAATTTTCAGAGGTGCCCACGGCGTATCAGTTAAACGTTTGCGTGGTGCAATTTCTAAAGTTTCATCACGCTTAGTGGCTCGGTCAACTGGAGAAATTGGTAGCAGCGCACGACGATCACGTGGTGTGTGCGAAGTATGTGAATTACCGGCCACGATTGATTGCAGGCGGGCTGAAATATCTTGATAGTCATCGAAGCCCAAAATTGCATCGGCTTCAGGTAGCGCGGCAGCTAGTTCGGCGCCATAACGCTCAGCCATGCAACCGACGGCTACTACCGCGCGAGTAACTCCGTGACCTTTAAGGGAATTAGCTTCAAGTAAAGCGTCAACCGAATCTTTCTTAGCCGATTCAATGAAACCACAAGTATTTACGAGGGCAACTTCAGCAGATTCGACATCATCGACCAAGGTCCAGCCATCGGCTAAAAGGCGGCCAGCTAGTTCTTCGGAGTCGACTTCATTGCGGGTACACCCCAAAGTTACGACTGCTACCGTGCGCTTCATTGCGCTGATCTTACTTTATTTAGCTAGTCAGCGTTGTATGTGAGGTTTACGACCTCGCGATTAGCACCAATTGAGCCAACATCTTTACCGTTTACAGAGATATCAACGCCACCAGCATTGCCTACTCGCAAATTAACTTGTTTTGCTGCATTAAATGTCTTGCTCGCGCCTTCGCGAATTTGCCCAGAAAATAAGACTTTGCCGTTTTCATTTGTAGCATAGAGCCAAGTGGTTCCGCGGCTTGCAACTAGTTCTACGTTTACTCCCCCGGCAATCACTGGTGATGCAGATTCATTCACTTCGGGCTTAGCCGATTCAGTTACCTTCACCGTTGGCGAAATAGAAATAACTGGATCATCACTGGAAATATTGAAAATAACTTGAGCTAATCCAAAAAGCGCCAGCGCAGAAATAGACCCGACGACCAGTACTTTCCAAGAAACCCGCTTTGGTTCTTGATACGGCATCGTCACATTATTTTCATTTAGAAGTTCCCGAATTGGTTTTGCTGGCGCGGTGACTTGCGTTTCAAATAAATCTAAAAAGACTCGCTCATCAACTCCGACTTTGGCTGCGATATTTCGTAAATGACCGCGGGCATAAGTTTCACCGCCGCATTTTCCAAAATTGTCATTTTCCATATCGCGAAGCAACGATGGCGGAATATTTGTAATTTTTGCTAGATCATCAATTGATAGGCGTGCGTCAGTACGTGACTTAGCAATCAACGCACCAAGGGACATTTTTAACCCTCATTAAATTAGCCGAATAAATCTAGAAAGGTAAGGCTAGCCCCATGCGGTAGCAATTGGGTAGCCATGAGGTGAACTTTTCGAGAGATAGCCCTTCTTATCACCCCATGCTTACAACTTAGGGGCTACTGAAAGTTTAGTAATCTCGGATAGTCGCCAGTACTGAATCGAGTTCATCGGGCTTTACCAGAACCGTGCGCGCCTTGGAACCTTCTGATGGGCCCACGATTCCGCGGGACTCCATGAGATCCATCAAGCGCCCGGCTTTAGCAAAGCCCACCCGAAGCTTGCGTTGCAACATTGATGTAGAACCAAATTGCGTTCCAACTACTAACTCAATTGCTTGTAACAAAATATCTAAATCATCGCCAATTTCTTTATCAACCATCTTGGTTGCAGCAGGCGGCGCAGTTACATCTGAACGGTAGCGAGGAGCTAATTGCTTTTTGACATGGCCAGTTACTGCTTCAATCTCGCGCTCAGAAACATAAGCACCTTGAATACGAATCGCACGGCTAGCACCCATCGGAATAAAGAGTCCGTCACCTTGGCCAACTAACTTTTCAGCTCCAGGCGTATCAAGAATAACTCGGCTATCGGCTAGTGAACTTGTTGCAAAAGATAAACGCGATGGCACGTTAGCTTTAATCAAACCTGTAACAACATCAACAGATGGTCGCTGCGTTGCCAGCACTAAGTGAATACCGGCCGAACGTGCTAACTGCGTAATGCGAACCACAGATTCTTCTACCTCGCGCGCAGCAACCATCATCAGGTCAGCAAGTTCGTCGATGATTACAAGTAAGTATGGGTAAGGCTCGATCTTGCGATCACTGCCCTGAGGAGGCACAACTTTGCCAGCGCGCACAGCTTTATTAAAATCATCAATGTGGCGGAAACCAAATGTGGCTAGATCTTCATAACGCAGATCCATTTCGCGAACTACCCAAGTAAGCGCATCAGCTGCTTTCTTAGGGTTAGTAATAATTGGCGTAATCAAGTGCGGAATATTTTCATAGGCAGTTAGTTCAACTCGCTTAGGGTCGATCAGAACTAGTCGCACTTCATCTGGTGTTGAACGCATCAAAATTGAAACAATCATCGCGTTGATCATCGAAGATTTACCTGCACCGGTAGCGCCGGCTACTAATAAGTGCGGCATCTTGGCTAGGTTTGCGCAAACGAAGTTACCTTCAACATCTTTACCGAGCGCAACCAACATTGGGTGGTGATCTTGGCCAGCCACACTTGAACGCATTACATCGCCCAGGGCCACAATCTCACGGTCGGCATTTGGAATTTCAATTCCGACAGCTGACTTACCTGGAATCGGGGAAAGAATTCGCACGTCGCTACTGGCAACTGCGTATGAAATGTTTTTCGAGAGTGCAGTAATACGTTCGACCTTAACTGCATTGCCAAGTTCGACTTCGTAACGCGTAACGGTTGGGCCGCGCATGAAACCAGTAACTTGCGCATCGATTTCAAATTGTAAGAAAACTTCAGTCAGGGCGGCAACTACGGTTTCGTTTGCTTTGCTCTTAGCTTTGGCAGCCGGGCCTGTGCGCAGCAGATCTTGCGAAGGAAGTTCATATACGGCGTCACTTGAAAGCATCAGTTGCTCAGGTCTCGCGGTGCTGGCCGGGGCTGGAACTGCAGACGGTGGAATTATGGTTGCTACTGGAACTTCGACTGTAAATTCCTCGTCGAAACTCTCTTCGTCTAACTCTTCTTCATCATCCTCGTGCTTATTCCATTCTGCAACTACTGGTGTTTCAAATGGCGGAGTATCTGTCACTTCAAACTCTTCTTCGCTGCGATCTGGGCGCTTGGAATTTAGCCAAGTAGCAGTATTTTTAATCCGAGTGATAACTGAAGAAACTGGTGTTGCAGTGGTTACTAATAAACCAAAGCAGAACAGCAGAATCAAAACTGGATATGCCAAAACATCTGTCATAAGCACAACTAGCGGTTGCGAGATTCCGTAACCTAACCAGCCGCCACCGTTATGCATTGCAGTAGTGCCAGTTCCTTCAGATTGATTTAGCAGGTGCGCAATACCTGTTGTGCTAAGCAACAACGCAATAGTTCCAACCACGATTCGCCCTGTGGCAGCTTTTTCCTGTGGTGAATGAAATAACCGGAAAGCAAAGTAGCCTAGAACCAAAGGTGTAAAGATTCCGATGCGACCAAAGCCACCGTAGAAGAAACTGGCAAGAGCGCGACCCACAATGTTTCCGCCATCAAACCAAGTTCCAGCAGCTGCCATGATCGCTAAAATTAAGAGCAAAAATGCAAAACCGTCACGCTGATGTGCTGGATCTAAATCCTTGGCCCCTTTGGCAACGAAGCGAATCGACTTCCCTAAATATTTAGCTAGCCCACGCCAGATTGCAGCCAGCCCGCGCATGATTGAACTGCCGATGCCGCTAGTTTTTGTGCTTGTTTTCGCGCGTGTTTTTTTCTTTGCCATAACTACCTAAGCCTAAAGGTTTAGTAAAACCCGATAGGTCAGGCGCGCCGCGCTAAACCTCGATGACCACCGGCACGATCATTGGGCGTCGGCGGTGTTTTCCACCTACCCAACTTCCGATGGTGCGACGAACAACTTGGGAAAGTTGATGTGTGCCATTGATGCCATCGGCAACTGCCCGCGTCAAAGCTTTTTCAATCTCTAACTTAACGCCATCAAATAGTGACTCATCTTCGTTAAAGCCGCGCGCATGAATATCTGGGCCGGCCACAATTTTTCCACTTTGCGCATCAATTACTACGACGACGGAAATGAAACCTTCTTCACCCAGAATGCGACGATCCTTTAACGAATCTTCAGTTATATCGCCAATGCTTTGACCATCTACATAGACAAAGCCGCAAGGAACGCTACCGACTACTTGCGCTTCGTGATCAATTAAATCAACCACGATGCCATTTTCAATCACGATGGTGTTCTTGCGTGGCACGCCAGTTGCGATTGCTAATTCAGCATTAGCGCGTAAGTGGCGCCATTCGCCATGAACTGGCATTACATACTTTGGCTTAACGATGTTGTAGCAATAGGTAAGTTCGCCTGCTGCGGCATGGCCAGAAACGTGCACCATGGCATTTGCTTTATGAACTACTTTTGCGCCAAATCGAGTTAATTCATTAATGATTCGAAATACCGAATTCTCGTTACCAGGAATCAGCGATGAAGCCAGAATTACGGTGTCGCCTTCGCCAACGCGAATTTGGTGATCACCATTTGCCATACGCGAAAGTGCCGCAAGCGGTTCGCCTTGCGAACCAGTACAAATCAAAACGACGTTATCGTCATAAGCATCGAGATCTTTGGCATCAAAGACAATGCCATCTGGCACATTTAGAAATCCCATATCTTGGGCGATCTTCATATTGCGCACCATTGAACGACCGATGAAGGCAACTTTTCGTTTATGTTCGTGGGCAGTATCAATAATCTGTTGCACGCGGTGAACATGAGAAGAAAATGTGGCAGTTATAACTCTGCGTTTGGTGCTGCGGAATACCCGATCTAGCGCTGGCATAATTTCGCGCTCTGATGGCGTAAAACCTGGCACATCGGCATTCGTTGAGTCCACTAAAAAGATATCTACGCCGGCTTCACCAAGTCGAGCAAATGCCGGTAAATCTGTAATGCGACCATCAAGTGGCAATTGATCCATTTTGAAATCACCAGTGTGTAGAACGGTGCCAGCTTTAGTATGAATCGCAACTGCAAGCGCGTCTGGAATCGAGTGGTTAACGGCTACGAACTCAACTGAGAATGGTCCGATATCTTCAATATCGCCTTCTTTAACTTCGCGCGTAAGCGGAGAAATTCGATGTTCTTTTAACTTAGCTGAGATCAATGCGATCGTTAACGCTGAACCATAGATAGCAATATCGCCGCGTTCGCGTAATAAGTATGGAACTGCGCCGATATGGTCTTCGTGACCGTGCGTTAAAACGATGCCAATCACATCATTTAGTCGTTCACGGATATAAGAAAAGTCCGGCAAAATTAAATCAATACCTGGTTGGTTTTCCTCCGGAAATAAAACACCGCAGTCAACAATAAGTAACTTGCCGTTAGTTTCAAATACGGTCATATTGCGACCGATTTCAGCTAAACCACCAAGGGCAACAATGCGTAGTCCCCCAGCAACTAGCTTGCTGGGTAGTCCTAAATCTGGGTGCGGATGATTCATAGATTAAACAGCGACGCCACCGGCACGCAGATCTTCGCGCAGTTGCGCAATCTGAGCTTCGGTTGCATCTACTAATGGAAGTCGAGTGATGCCGCCAGGAAGTCCCATCATATTTAGCGCGGCTTTAGTGAGGATCGCACCTTGCGTGCGGAAAGTGCCAGTAAATACTGGCAACAACTTCTGATGAATTTCAAGTGCGCGACCAGCGTCGCCAGCAAACCAAGCATCAAGCATTGCTTTGAGATCTTTACCAACTGTATGGCCGCAGACTGAAACGAATCCAACTGCGCCAACAGATAGGAATGGCAAATTTAGAATGTCATCGCCAGAATAAACTGGAATTCCACAACGCTTAATCACCCAAGAAGTTGCCGCGATATTTCCTTTGGCATCTTTTAGCGCCACAATATTTTTATGTTCAAATAAGCGCACGATTGTGTCGGATTCGATTTCAACGCCAGTACGACCTGGAATGTCATACATCATTAACGGTAGATCAGTTGCATCAGCAACCGCTCTGAAGTGTGCTTCGATGCCAGCCTGTGGTGGCTTGTTGTAATAAGGAGTTACAACTAGCAAGCCATCGGCGCCAGCTTCGGCAGTTCGCTTAGCTTGGTTGATTGAATATTCGGTTTCATTGTCGCCAGCACCAGAGATAACTTTGATTTTCGGGCCAACTGTTGATTTAACAACTTTGATAATTTCGATTTTCTCAGAGGACTTAGTAGTCGGTGCTTCACCGGTAGTGCCATTGACGGCAATTGCATCATGGCCGGTATCAACTAAATGTTGAGCCAACTTCGCAACGCCATCCCAGTCGACCGCGCCATCTTTATTAAATGGGGTCACCATTGCCGTGATCATGCGGCCAAATGGAGCGTCAATTGCCATGCGCGTAACCTTACCCGTTTTTAAGGAGTAACTCGTCCTGATTTCTCGAATGCAGCATGGGTTAATGGCATTAATCGGGCAAATTCGACTTCCATTTTCTCGGCCACCATCTCAATTTCGCGTTGTGGGTAGCTTGGAAAATGTGACCCCTCACGGGCAGTGCGAAGCGATAAGAAATTCATCAATGCGCGGGCATTCATCGTTACATACATTGATGAATATAGTCCGACCGGCAGAACTGCACGAGCAACTTCACGAGCAATGCCAGCATCGAGCATTACTTGATATTGCTTATAGGCCAAGATGTACGACTCTTTCATCGCTGCTTCAGTAATTTCCAGTTGTTCTTTTGTGCCATCGACAAATGTGTATGCGCCAGCTTTACCGATTTGAATTAGTTTGCGATCTGCATTTGGCACATAGAAAACTGGTGATAGTTCGCGATAGCGACCGCTCTCTTCGTTGTATGAAGCAATGCGATGGCGCATGAATTCACGGAATACGAATATGGGTGCCGAAATAAAGAAAGTCATCGAGGTATGTTCAAATGGTGAACCATGGCG
>CAIXTG010000029.1 GCA_903922325.1 uncultured Actinomycetes bacterium | reverse complement strand
GCAGCTGTGTCATCTTGAGTTGAAAGTGGATTTGAAGCACAAAGGGCAATGTCTGCGCCTCCGGCTTTTAGAACACGCATCAAGTTCGCAGTTTCGGTAGTCACGTGCATGCAGGCAGCAATACGAATGCCAGCAAATGGTTGTGACTTTTCAAATCGCGCACGAATTTGAGCTAGAACGGGCATATTGCGTTCTGCCCATTCGATCCGCTTGCGCCCTTGCTCGGCTAGCGAAGCATCGGCAATGTCATTGCGAGGTACGGTCTTTGTTACAGGTGCATTCACGGTAAAACTCCTAAATAAAGTGAGAATATGGCCAATTAGGCAGGACCCCGCCAGAAGGCAAGAGTATCGGCAATGCCTGGGTGAGTTCTACTTAGACGCAGCAGTTAAGCGTTAATTAGGGCCAATAGCTCGTCACGATGGGCTGCCATATTAGCGGCGGTATCGGCTTCTACATTTAGACGCAACAAAGGTTCGGTATTGGAGGCGCGCACGTTAAACCACCAAGTCGAGGTGGAGGCGGTTAAACCATCTAGTTCATCAATCTGGAATTCAGGTTGCGCTGAAAATTTCTCTTTGATGGCTTTGATAACCATTGCAGCATCTGAAACTCGTGAATTAACTTCGCCGCTAGCGACATATCTTTTAAATGGTGCGAGTAGTTGCGAAATAGTTTGATCAGATTCTCCAAGTGCAGCTAATGCGTGCAGTGCAGCTAATGCACCGGAATCTGCTCGCCAGAAATCTTTAAAATAGAAATGGCCAGAATGCTCGCCGCCAAATATTGCACCAGTCTCTGCCATTAATGCTTTTATGTATGAGTGACCGACTCGAGATCTAACTGGAACGCCACCTAATTCATTTATGACTTCGACTACTGTTCGCGACGAAATAAGACTATGGATAATGGTTGCCCCTGGATGCTTTGCAAGTTCGCGACTGGCAATGAGAGCAGTAAGTAAAGAAGGGTCAACCGTTTCGCCTTTTTCATCTACTAAGAAACAACGATCAGCATCGCCGTCAAAAGCTAACCCAATATCAGCTTTACTTTCCAGAACTGCTTTCTGTAAGTCGCGCAAATTTGCTGGATCAATTGGATTCGCTTCATGGTTAGGAAAATTTCCATCGAGTTCAAAGTAAAGCGGAATAATCTCAGCGCCAAGCCGATCGAAAATTGCCGGAGCAGTGAAACCAGCCATGCCATTACCCGCATCAATAACTATCTTCAGCGGCCGGTTGCCTTTAAACGAAACTAATTTATGTAGATGATCTGCATACGCCTGAAGTAAATCTTCGTTAGTTTCGTTGCCAACTGGGCGCATTGCAAGTGGCATTCCATTTCGCACAAAATTCTCAATCGTTTGCAGGCCAGTTTCTTTGCCAATTGGGCGAGCGCCACTTAAACATAACTTTATGCCGTTATAGGCGGCTGGATTATGGCTGGCAGTAAACATGGCACCAGGTAAATTCTTTGAACCGGCTGCGAAATAAAGTAAATCCGTCGAAGCCAAACCGATACGAATTACATTTGTGCCGTTACTAGTTACACCAGCTGAGAATGCATCTGCCAATTCTGGTGATGAAGGGCGCATGTCTTCGCCGATTAATACAGTACTTGGTTCGCGTTCTATCTCAAGGAATCTGGCAAAGGCTAATCCCACTGCGAATGCAAAATCAGGAGATAGCTCACCGTCAACCAATCCGCGAATGTCATATGCTTTAAAAATATCGGGGATGTTTTCACTCATGACTACTCGTTCAATTACTTATTTGGTACAGCTCGAAGATGACCTCGTCGACCGATGTGTTCGGTACTTGCAGCAAGGGTTGCAGCTGTTGAAGTATTTTCAGCAATCGGAGTTGCAGCTACTTCGCGAACTGCATCTGCAATCGCCATCAGATCATCATTAGATGGTCCGCTCTGGTTATCGGTAATTTGCGCACGAATAACTTCCCAACCATTTGGAACAGTCAAACGTTCGGCATGAATCTCACAAAGATCATATGCATGTGGTTCGGAATAAGTTGCCAGTGGCCCGACTACAGCTGTTGATTCGGCATAAATGTAGGTCAAAGTCATGGTTGCCATACGACGGCAACTAGCGCGAGAACACGCGCGACCTACTTTCAGCGAACTCATGTGACTCAGATTAGTGGGCAGCCGCGTAAAACTTGGGATTTTTATGGATTTAGAACCCGAATGTTTGAAGATGGTATTGCCACTTTAGTTAGTTCGGCACCTGAAGCTATTGGGAAGAAGGCATACCCACTCTTAGCCGCAACCAAAGCACCTGCGTAATTATCAGTGCCGGCACTTAGAACTGTGATTGCGATCGCATTGTTTGGCACTTGCCAGCTAACTAGATCAGAGCCGGTAATGCTTTGTTCTTTAACTTTGCCGTTGGAAAACTCAATTCTTAGTTCAACTGCAATGGCTTCACCCGCAAAGATAACTTTTGGCGAAATTCCACCTATGGCAATCTGCATTGGAGCTAGAGCGGGGGAAGGTGTGGTCCAGACAAAGTCGCTGTTGCCGTTCGAAGTAGCCCGAGAGCGAACAGCTGCCACTAATGGTTGATCCGAAATCAACTTAATCGCAAAGGCCCCTTTGGCTACCTCTGGCGTGAGTTTGAATTCCACAACTTTGCCACTGACTAATTTGCGTTCATTAAATCCGATTGGAATAAATCGACCGTCACTCGAGAGAAGTTCAAGCGTGAAGTTTGCATCTGCTACCCCTGGCACAAATAAACGCAGGTAATGAATTGGTGCTTTCTTTTTAACTATTTGTTGCGGGATGCCGGTAATTACGAATTTTTTCGCGGGGGCTGAAATGGCATTAACCGAATCGCCGCCCAACTTTTTTAAACCTTTAACGCGCTCATCGACTAAAAAGCTATTAATTCGGCCGGATCTAGCAACAACTTCAATAACGATTTCGGAATCTCCTGGTGCTAAAGAATCTAGTTTCACCGCCGCACTTGAATTCGCTTTTAGGGAAATAGTCTTTACTGCTTGTTCACCATTTTCACTCCAGGTGAAAACATCAGCAATCGCAACACTTAGCCCACTATTGACTATATAAATAGCGCCTTTGCTGCTCACATCTGAAGTTCCACCGACAAACCATTGTGAAGAAGCAGGTGCGGTGCAGAGGACTGAACCAGCCCAAACACCTTTGCGGCTTTGAAAACTTACTGGAGTTAGACCCTCAGTTTGCAGCAATATCGGATCACTAACACTGGAATACCGCAGAGTTCTAATCTTTACTAATTTTGTACTCTTATTTCCGATTCGATAAAAAGGCGTCTTCTTTGATAGAACTGAAGAAACAGTAGTGACGCCCGCTGGATTCGGCGGACAAACAACGGCCGGGAAAGACTTTGAATATTGTCGCGAGCTAGTATTTGCATCGAACAGATTAGTAGCCAGTAAGACCGCGGCAATGACCGCGGCAAGAATCGCGCCTTTTTTGAACTTCATGAGAGCTCCATCTCTGAGATCTCGCGCTTGCGTCGACCGGCAGGTAGCGCCAAGATAATCAAAACTGCCCAGGCAATAAATTGCAGACTTAGTGCGCCGCGCCGCAAAGTGCCATCATGTATCAAAGTGAACTCGCCAGCTTCGAGCACCTTGAACTGAGGCAAACCGGTTTCGTTCTCACTGCGCTCGAGCTTTAAACCATTTTGCAAAATCTGCCATCCTAGATCGTAATTTTCGGTCAGCGTGATAATCCCAGGGCCAGGAACGTTTGTTGTTACGCCGATACCACCACTGGCAAGTAAGGTCACTTCACCTTTAATGTTTGTAAAAATTAATCGACCAGTTGGTTCGCTAACTTTCCAAACTATGCCGTCTTTAGTCGCCGAGGAACGCGCAAATCCACCGAGGGCATCAATTGTTCGAACCACATCCTTATCAATCGGGTTTTTAGCAAACAAATATTTGATTCCGAAATCTGCAAAGGTTTTGCTTGTGGTCAATCCACTTCCATCGGCCAGTTCGATCACAGCCTTCGCAATTGCTGGATCTTGAATAGGCGCAACATCTGGTTCGCCCAGAGTGATATCGGCTCCGCGCGAAATATAGAAAGCTAGTGAGGTTAGATCACGATTGGTAATTTCTCGCAAAACTAGAGTTTTTGCATCTGCCTCGACCCCTAAATATTCCGGCAAAATATTTACACTTTTGGAATAGACCGGCGAAGAAGAAGCTTGCGATACATTCCAGGAAAGTGCAGTAGCTGAATATCCCAAAGTAATAAGCAACAAACAGGCAGATAAAATGTGACGATAATTAATATTTGTAGCAATTAAATAATCTCGTAAGTCGTTGAGAATTATGGTGCCAACTGTTACGGCTGCCAAAGTCGCTACGGCTAAGAAAACTCCGACCCAAAGTTGAGTAGGTGCAATAGTGCCATTTCCAGTAATTGATAGTGCGCTCAATGCAACCGAAAGCAATAAGAACAAGATTCCCATTTGCGCCACTTTGCGTAACTGCGTGCTAGCAAAATAAGCCACAATCAAAACTAATGTGAGTGGGCTAATTGCCCACCAAGGCAGAGCACCAGGGCCGCCTGGGTTTCCAAGGAATGCCAGGTTTGGACCACCGCCACTCAATAAAATTCCTGGTTCGTAAAGAAAACGGCTGGGATCAATAATTGCAACTAAAGACCAAGGCGCTGTGACGATCAAGGGCGTGACCAGGAGCGCTATTCGGCGCTTCAACTTCGCATCAAAAAGCTCTTTATCAAGATCGGCATTAAAGCTTCGAATATCGAGTCCGACTCCGACGGCAGTAATTACCAAAACCGCTAGCCAGACCATCAAGGTAAATGACGTCGCAATCGAAATTAAAAGAGCCACGCCAAAAATTCGGCGCCATGAAATTCTTTCAAAGTTATCAAGCGAGGGAATACTTGACACTATCCAAGGCAGAAGAATCAAAAGAATTAAGGTACCAATCCGGCCAGTGTTAACGCTTGCAATTGCAACTGGGCTAATTGCATAGAGCATGCTGGCCGAAACCCGCAACCAAGCATTTCCGGTAACTAGCTTTAAGAACTTATACGCCGAGATTGCCATGAGGGCTGGGGCGAGAAAAATAAGCGATGTTATTAGGACCGCAGGTTTACCAAAAAAGAAAATAGATAAAAGAGAAAGTAAGGCAACCCAAGGAGGCGTAGGTGCTGAGCTTCCCATTCCAACTTGATGCCAAGATTCAATGTAACTGCGCCAAAGCGAACTTGTCCCATGCGGGGTCGTTGCTAAAGCCCCACCAATTAACGAACCAAAACGCGATCTCGAAGAAAGCAAGATGAAAATTAGCAGTGAAATACCCAGGACGACCTGTGGGCGCTTAAATACACTCCCCCAATTAACAATCTTTACTGGCGTTAGCAGATCTGCTTCATCATTGAATTCTTCGTCAATGTCGTTATCGGTTGGCATCTTGGCAAAAATTCGATTTCGGATTGATTCCAAGAAATCATTCATTCCGTTTCTATATTGTGTGAAACGTGGTGGAATGAAGTCGGCAATTACTCGAGGGGGCAACAATCGATGGATTCGGCGCTCCTTACGAGCAGCTCGAAGAGTTGCTGGTCGGAAAACTAATGAAGCGATTGCCAAGATTTCATCGCTGGCATAGCCCGGCAACTTCGCAAGTAAATAACCGATAGATCTAATTGCAGCGCCAGTAATTAGCTGCAGGATTAACCAAGGCAATAACCAAGCTGATGAATTAGCTAATAAAACATAGGCTGAGTTGCGACGATCTAGCAGCAAAGGACGATGCAGAAAAGCACCTTCAACATCAACTGATCTACGTTCTGATGCCGCAGCTTGGGCATGGAAAGCAACTGCATCAGTAGCCACGATGATTGAGTGGCCAGCCATTCGAATTCGCCAGCCGAAATCGACATCATCACGAAAGAGCGCTAATTGCGGGTCATAGCCACCCAGTTCTTCGAAAACATCTCGCCGAATAAGAGCGCCGGCAGTACTAACTGAGAGAACATCACGAACGCCATCATGCTGACCTTGGTCATATTCATGTGCTTCCAAGCCAGTCCAGCGAGCGCCGTTATTGGTAATGCTGACGCCTACTTCGAGTAAGTGTGAACGGTCGTGCCAGCCCAATAATTTTGGCCCAGCCATAGCGACGTTTGGACGATCAACCAGCTCTGCTAATAACTTCTCGAGCGCATCAGACTTCGGCGCACAGTCATCATGAATAACCCAAATCCACTCATTACGATCATTATTTGATTTAGGAAATTTCTCAACCGCTCGATAAACCGCATCACCAAAACCTGCATCACGAGGCAATGAGAGAACTGGAATTTTTGCAGCTTTTAGTAGCGCAGCTGACTTATCTTTTGATCCGGTATCAACTGCGACAATTTGATTTAAGCGGCGAGTTTGCGAAGAAAGCGCAGCAACAACTTCAGGTAACCAAATTGCACCATCGTGAGAAACAATTACAGCTGTGACATGAAACGGATCAGTTATTTTTGTAGTCGCCATATTTTGTGGTGGCGTTTCTTTATTGGTTTCCTAATTAATCGAAATGAATCGATTAAGCAGGTCGACGCTTAAGTCGACGTCGCTCTCGCTCGGAGAGCCCGCCCCAAATTCCGAATCGCTCATCGTGTGCGAGAGCGTATTCAAGACATTCAGAACGAACATCGCAGGAAAGACAAACTCGCTTTGCTTCGCGAGTAGAGCCACCCTTTTCTGGGAAAAATGCTTCGGGATCAGTTTGTGCGCATAGTGCACGCTCTTGCCAGGAAAGCTCAACGCTCTCACCGCTAGCTAGCTGAATTACGGGACCTGAGGAGGAAGGGTTTGATGCTGGACGAATCGCCATTAATAACTCTCCACATAAATAGTGGCCCTGCCCTGACGGCATGTGGCCTTCTCTTAGGTGAATTACACGCGTGTAAGTCAGTTAAGTCAAGCCCAACAATGGTAAAAAAGGGCAAATAGGACGCTAGCTATGCGTAAAAACTAAAGTAGAAGTTGAGGGTTTTAAAACTTCAGCGGGATTATTTCGCCATCGGCGAGATAGGCACCGCTAGCTTCTGTATTTTTCGTGACCGTTGTGTTTGCTTCAACAAAAACGCTTTCTAATTTAGAGCCTTCAGCAATTGTTACGCCATCTCTAATAATCGATGAAGAAATTTCTACGTTTGCTCCGATAGTTACATTGTTACCGATTGCACTTGAACCGCTAATTACTGCACTCGTTGATATTTTTGAATTATCACCAACAATAAATTCTTTACCACCAACATAATCTTGCGAACCTTTAAGTAAAGCTTTTGGAGTTCCCATATCTAACCAATATGAATTATCTACGAATGCTTGGACCACTTTTCCATTCTTAAGCAACTGCGGAAATACTTCTCGTTCAACGCTAATTACCTTGCCTAGTTCGATAGCTTGGATAACTTGTGGACTAAATACATAACAGCCAGCATTAATTGTATTTGTGATCGGGTTT
This sequence comes from uncultured Actinomycetes bacterium, assembly GCA_903922325.1. GTDB lineage: Bacteria > Actinomycetota > Actinomycetes > Nanopelagicales > Nanopelagicaceae > Planktophila. The sequence continues at coordinate 16,578 of CAIXTG010000029.1, read as the reverse complement.
TCCATTTTTTCTAGGAAGTCAGTAACCCGACCAGTTTCGTCAAATGGCACACAACCGTAAGGGCGAGCATCTTCAACATTTACCAGGTGCAAGGTTACTGCAGCAGATGAGGTCTGATGTAATTTTATTTGAGCAGCCAAATCATGACGACTAAGTACATCTCCGTTAAAAACCACAATTGGTTCATTCTCTGAAATTTCAGAAAAGATTAATTCAGCGGCGTTTCTAATTGCACCACCAGTTCCTAGAGGCTCACTTTCTAATGCGTACTTAAGTTCAATCCCCCACTTAGACCCATCGCCAAAATAAGGGGTAAACGTATCGGCTAGATAAGCAGTTGCTAGTACTACTTTGGTGATGCCGGCAGCTTTTGCAGCAAGTAATTGATGCTCAGTTACTGGCAAATTCGCAATCGGCAACATTGGTTTTGGAGTTTTATTGGTAAGAGGTAGTAGTCGAGTGCCAAATCCGCCAACCAGAAGAATTCCGACTGTCATAGCTAAACCTGCGTAGCCGCAGTAATTCGTGCTGCAGCATCAGCTATCTGTAAATCTGTCGCCGTCATGGCAATGCGAATATGAGATTTTCCAAGCGGGCCATAGAAATTTCCGGGCGTGGCCAGAATTCCTAAATTAGCTAACCAGGAAACAGAATCCCAATCGCTTTCCTTTCGAGTACACCAGATATATAAGCCAGCATTTGAGAATTCGATTTCAAAACCAGCCGCAATAAGGGCTGGTGCTAACTTTGCACGGCGGGCGTTGTAGCGAGCCCGCTGTTCGGCCACATGATTGTCATCGCTTAGCGCAACTGTCATTGCTTTTTGTATTGGTAATGGCACCATCATGCCTGCATGCTTACGAACTTCGCGGATGCGAGCAATCAAATCTTTATCACCAATCAAGAAAGCGCCGCGATATCCCGCCATTGAAGATCGCTTTGAGAGCGAATGGACCGCCAGAATATTGTGGTTATCTCCGTTGGTGAATTGCAAAATCGAAGTAGGGGATGCGGTGTCGCCAAACTCTAAATAGCACTCATCGGAGACCAAGATTGATCCATTCGCACGTGCCCAGTTGATAGCGTTTAAATATTCTTGATCACTATGTACGCGACCGGTTGGATTAGCTGGTGAATTAACCCAAGTTAAATCAGCTTGCGGCCATTGTTCTGGGCTAATTGCGACCGCAGCCTCGCTTGCACCCGCCAGGATCGCACCTACTCGATATGTTGGATAAGCAACCTCTGGAAAGTTAACTGACTTTGATTGCAAAAGCGTTGGTAGCCAAGCAACTAATTCTTTAGAACCAATCAGCGGTAGAACATCAAAATCACCAGTTGCCTTTAATTTAGTTTTTGCCCAGTTAGTAATCGCGGCACGAAGTTCTGGCGTACCGGCAGTTACTGGATAGCTTGGTGAATTTGAACTCTCGCGAAGAACTGCTTGAATAAATTCGGGCGTCGCATCGACCGGCGTGCCTTGGGATAAATCTATGATGCCGCCGGGATGTGAACGCGCGATTTCACCGTACGGGGCAAGTGCATCCCAAGGGAAATCTGGCAGCTTCAGTTGAGAGCTTTTCTATTCGGGCTTTGCTGGCAGAGCTACCACTGAGGCGTGATCAGTATTGGTCTGGCCGACTTTGCTAGCGCCGCCAGGAGAACCGATCTCAACAAAGAACTCAGTATTTATTTTGCCAAACTCTTGCCATTGCGCAGGGACATCATCTTCGTAGTAGATAGCTTCAACTGGGCAAACAGGTTCGCAAGCGCCACAGTCAACGCACTCATCAGGTTGGATATAAAGCATGCGAGAGCCTTCGTAGATGCAATCAACCGGGCATTCTTCGATGCAAGACTTATCTTTAACATCGACACAAGGTTCGGCAATAATGTACGTCACGAAGAATCCTCCATCTGGGTAGCTACTGCGATGAATTGTAATACCTACCGAGGTTTGAGTCGCCTTTTAACAACCGCGGTTCCACTGGCTCCTTTTGGAGAGGCGTTTTTTGCTTAGACGATTATCGTTAAGCCATGGATATCCGGCCGCTCCCGCTTGAGCGCATTGGCCAACGCTTTTCGATTAGGTTGCATGACCCAGCAGGTGGATACCGAGATGTTGTAGGTCACTTAAAAACGGCATCCAGCTTAATTAATCGCAAAGGCCAGGAGATTACTTTTGATCCTGAACAGATCTTCGTTTGGCGCGAAATTATCGAGCGCCCGACTTTGGCCGGCAAAGGTGCTCCCCTGACTCTTAGAGTGCTTGAGTTAGATCAAATTTGTAATCTAACTTGGCCGGCTACTGAAAATTTAGAAAATTCTGGTTGGCTCTTACGCGCAGCTGGCGGTGTTACCAACCGCGCTAATTCGGTTCTTCCACTTGTTGCAAATCTCGAAACTGGGCCTTTGACGGATTTTGTTGAAAAACTCAAGACTGCTCAAGATTTTTATAACAAACGAAACTTGCCTACGATTTTTCAAGTTGCCATGCCAACCTGGCAAGTTCTCGCCGACAAATTAAGATCAATTGGTGCAGTTGAAACTATTCATGGAAATACCATGGTGGCTGACTTAACTCCGGCTAAACAAATCGTTCCTGCTGGCTATCAAATCTTGCAATCTAGCCAAGTTAGCGATGAGTGGCTGGCAGTACAGCCAACACCAGGAATTGAAAAAATATTACTCGGATGCTCTGCAACTTATTTAACTTTAGTCAAGGATGGCCTTGCAATTGCAACTTGTCGGATTGCATTAGCAAAAGGTTGGTCTTCACTAACCAGAGTCTATGTACATCAAGATTTTCGAGGGCTTGGTTTAGGAAAAGCAATTGTCGCCGCGGCTCTCGAAGCCAGTTTCGAACAAGGTGCAACTAAGGCACTGCTACAAGTTGAAGCAAGTAATGCCATAGCTATTGGCGTATATGAATCTTTGGGATTCAATTTTCATCATGAATACTCGTATTTGGAACTAACGTAAAATGCTTAAAATTTATGACACACAAAGTCGCGTTGCTAAAGAAGTAGTTAGCACTGCCGATGAAGTAACTATTTATTGCTGTGGCCCAACTGTCTACCGTGATGCGCACGTTGGAAATCTACGCACATTCCTCTTATCTGACTTGATTCGCAGAACCCTGGAAATGCAAGGCAAGACTGTTAATTTGGTGCAGAACATAACTGACGTTGGGCATATGGCTGAAGACGTTAATCCACAGGACAAGATGCTTGCGCAAGCAAAGTTAGAGGCGATAGACCCATTTGAAATTGCTCGCAAATATGAAGCGAATTTTCATGCTGATTTAGCGCTCTTAAATATCAAACCGGCTCGCCACTACCCACGTGCGAGTGAATCAATTGAATTAATGCACAAGTTAATTGCCAAGTTGATTGAACTAAACCACGCCTATGTTGGAACTGATGGTTCGGTTTATTTCGCAGCTGAGAGTTTTGCCAGCTACGGCGCAATAAGTGGTAATCGCTTAAAGGATTTAAAACCTGGCCATCGTTACGAATACACAGATGAAGGTGGTAAACGTTTCCATGCTGACTGGGCACTTTGGAAAGCAGCCGGCGAGCGCACCGAAATGGTTTGGGATTCTCCTTGGGGCAGTGGCTTTCCTGGCTGGCATATCGAATGTTCAGCTATGTCACTTGATTTATTGGGCAAAGAAATTGATATTCACGTAGGCGGAATAGATCTTCGTTTTCCGCACCATGAAAATGAACGAGCGCAAACTAATTGCGTTACCGGATTAGAGTCGGTAAAACTTTGGGTGCACGGTGAACATTTACTTTTTGAGGGTCGCAAGATGGCTAAGAGCAGTGGAAATGTGGTTTTGCTGAAAGATCTTGCCGAAAAAGGTTATGACCCACTTTCGCTGAGATTTTGTTTGCTAGAAAATCGATATCGCTCTCAAATGGATTTAACTTGGGACTCGATTGCGGCAGCTAACACCACTCTGAAACGATGGCGTCGCAGTGGTTTTGGTAAGGCCAGCAATTATGGAACAGACCTACTTACGCTTGAAGCTTTAAACAATGACTTAGACACCCCGCGGGTAATGCAACGTTTACGTAGCGTTGAAAAAGATGCGAACTTATCTGATGCTGAGAAAGCTGAAGTTTTTACTTTTGCCGACCAAGTTTTAGGTCTTGATTTAGGGCGAGACTTAATCGCACCTGAACTGCCTGCTGCGTTAGCGCGATTACTAGCAGACCGTGAAGTGGCGCGAAGTTCTAAGAACTGGAGCGAAAGTGATCGCTTGCGAATTGAGTTGGAAAACGCTGGTCTGATCATTAACGACACTGCCGAAGGGCAGGAATGGGACTTACGTTAAATCGGCAAGAACACCGCAAGTACTAACGAAAAAGTTCCGAGCAAAATAAGTAGTGAGCCAGCTAAATCACCTTGAATTAATAACTCGCCACCAACGCCTAGCGTTGCGCCTTGAACAACGACAACTAACCAGGCGGCCGCTGCCACAACTTTATATTTTCGCAATCGCCATGCTCGGCCAATTGCCCAGATGCCTACTACGGTAGCTACTAGCCCGAGAATTAAGCCCAACGGAAAGAACAATAAATGCAGCAATGTCGCACTTGCTCCAAGTAGAGCGCCAACTAATGCGGCATAAATAAACTTCATTAGCTACAAAACTATTCCGGCGAATAAATCAGTTTCTCGGCCATCACTATTAAATGGTTCGTGAGCTTCGCCTTTAACTAGCGAGTAGTACTCATGGCCCCAAACCTGCAGACCTAACTGGTTTGAGAGCGCGAAGAACGGGCCATCTAGTTCGATTTGAGTTGCATGCGCTGCCATCGCAGCCATTTTTGCATCAACATATTCATTTGCATCAACCGCTGCAGTTACTAACTCATCAGCTTTAGCAAACGGCAAATCATCCACACTTTCAGCGCCGAAGAATGATGAACCAACTTCTTTCATGGCTGCGATTCCATTAGCCAATACCGACTTAGGTGTGGCATTCCAATAAATTTTAGAAATTTGCCACTCAGTTGCTAGCTCAGCAGCACGCATGGCGACTTTGTGAGCTTTGATGTGGTCTGGGTGACCGTATCCACCAATTTCATCATAAGTAATCAAGATATGCGGTTTAACTTCATGAATTATTTTGACCAATAAATTTGCCGCTAAATCAAGATCGGCTTGCCAGAAACACTCTGGCCGATTATTTGGTTCGGTACCCATCATGCCGCTGTCGCGAAACTTAATTTTGTCATCGCCTAGGAAACGGTGATCTGTAATCCCTAGCACTTTCATGGCTTCAGCTAATTCAAGAACGCGATGATCACCCAATTGGTCGGTGTCGTGTGCGGCGAAATGTGCCAATTCTGGAACTAAAACTTCGCCTTCTTCGCCGCGAGTACAGGTAACTAAAGTTACTTGTGCGCCAAGAGCTGCGTACATGGCCATAGTTGCGCCATTGTTAATAGTTTCATCATCTGGGTGAGCATGAACCAAAAGTGCCCGAAAACCCTGATATGTCTGCCTCATTAATACACCGGAAGCGAAGTATCAATTTGCTTCGCCCAAGCTATTACGCCGCCGCTCACATGAGTGGCATCAGCAAAACCGGCACCTTTTAAGATCGCTAAACACTCAGCTGAACGCACGCCAGATTTACAGTGCAAAACAATCGGCTTATCTTGCGGCAAATTAGTTAGCGCAGTTCCATCTAGGAAACCTTGCTTCGGAATTAACGTAGATCCTGGAATTCGCACGATCTCGAATTCGCTTGGCTCTCGCACATCAATTAGGAAGAAGTTCTCGTTATGGTCGATCTTGCTCTTTAACTCAGAAACCGAGATGGTTGAATCCTTAACGGCAACTTCAGCAGCATCAGACAAGACTCCGCAGAATGCTTCGTAATCTGGCAACAATGCAGTCTGAGTTGGGTGCTCTGAACAAATTGGGCAGTTTGGATCTTTACGTACTTTAATTTTGCGATAACTCATTTCGAGTCCGTCGTAAATCATCAACGAGCCAATTAGCGGTTCACCGATTCCGGTAATAACTTTGATTGCCTCAGTTGTTTGAATTGAGCCAATTGATGCACAGAGCACACCAAGTACGCCGCCTTCGGCACAACTTGGCACCATTCCTGGTGGTGGTGGCTCTGGATACAAGCAGCGGTAGCAAGGACCATATTCGGCCCAGAAAACGCTAGCTTGACCATCAAAACGATAAATAGAACCCCACACATAAGGCTTCTTTAAAAGAACGCATGCATCATTAACTAAATAGCGAGTAGCGAAGTTATCCGTGCCATCAACGATGATGTCGTACTGCGCAAAGATCTCCATGACATTTGAATTATCAAGGCGAGTCTCATGCAGAATTACATTCACATATGGGTTGATCTCGGCAATTTTTTCTTGCGCACTCTTTGCTTTGCTCTTACCAATATCTGATTGCCCATGAATTATCTGGCGCTGTAAATTCGATTCATCAACTGTGTCGAACTCTGCTATTCCAATTGTGCCGACCCCGGCTGCAGCTAAATACATCAGAGCTGGTGAACCTAATCCACCAGCGCCAACGCAGAGAACTTTGGCGTTCATCAATCGCGATTGCCCTGCCATTGCAAGGTCGGGAATGATTAAGTGGCGGCTATAGCGACGAACTTCATCGACAGTTAGCGCACGGCCAGGTTCTACTAATGCTGGAATCTTCATCTCTATCGCCTTTTTAGTGCCAAATTGGTAACACGGTTACGGGGTTATTCTGCCTTAGACGAGTGTTGGTTGCTAATTGCAATAGGTTCGCGAAAAATACGTAGGTGTAATTTATGAGATTTGCCTCTAGCATTGGCTAAATGAGCACAACAGATGCACGTGATAACAAGTCGCGGTTACCTCGCGACGAGCGACGAGCACTTCTACTAGCTGCAGCCCTTGAAGTCTTTACCGCAGCCGGATACCACAGCGCGGCGATGGATGAAATTGCAGACCGTGCTGGCGTAAGCAAGCCAGTTCTCTACCAGCATTTCCCATCAAAGCTAGAACTTTATTTAGCAGTACTCGATTTACATATTGACTCACTTGTTTTTCAAATTCAACGAGCGATTGCTTCTAATACTGAAAATGCCGGCCGTGTTCGCGCAACTGTAGATGCCTACTTTGATTTTATTGAAAGTGAAGGCGAAGCTTTCCGTTTACTTTTTGAGAGTGACATGAATGTCGAACCTGCTGTACACGAGCGCTTGAATCGCATGACTTATGACTGCGCAGCTGCGATTAGTGCCGTTATCTCAATCGAAACCGGCTTGCCACAAGAGGCTTCAATGCTGCTCGGAGTTTCACTTATTGGATCAATTCAAGTCGGTGCACGTCATTGGCTTGATCGAGATAGCAAATTATCGCGTGAACAAGCGGCTCGACTAATCGAGAGTTTGATGTGGCGAGGGGTTTCTGGTTTCCCGTTAGGCAACAACTGAAGTAATCCCATAGGATTGCCCCATGGCTACAAAGAAAACTGAAATTGCTCAAAAATCAGAGGTCCGCATCGCTGTCGCAAATGTAAGCAGCGACCTCTCGTTCGAAAGTCCAGCTACCCCGGCTGAAATCTCAGCTGCCGTTAGCGCAGCAATTAGCGCCGGAACTCCCCTGGTATTAAAAGATGTCCGCGGCCGCACCATCATGGTGCCAGCCGATCGAATTGGTTTTGTAGAAATTGGCGAACAAACCGAGCGACGCGTCGGTTTCGGCTCCCTCTAACGTGACTATAACTTTCGCTGATCTACCGTTACGTAAATCAACAATTGATGCGCTGACTGCGCATGGCTTTACTTCACCATTTCCAATTCAAGAAGCAGTTCTTCCGATCGCACTCTCTGATGGCGATGTTATCGGCCAAGCTAAAACCGGTACTGGCAAGACCTTGGGTTTCGGTATTCCGATTATTGAACGCATCATCGCCCCTCTTGATACCGAGTGGGATGCCCTTGAATTTAAAGGTCAGCCGCAAGCTCTAGTTGTTGTGCCAACTCGTGAACTTTGTGTTCAGGTAACTAAAGACATAGCCGAACTAGTAGGCAATCGTGGGATTCGTGTTCTTGCAGTTTACGGTGGTCGTGCATTTGAACCACAGATCGAAGCGCTAGAACAAGGCGTTGAAATTGTGGTTGGAACTCCTGGTCGACTCCTTGATCTATATCGCCAAGGTCAACTAAAACTAAAGAATGTTTCTCGCTTAGTATTAGATGAAGCCGATGAAATGTTAGATCTCGGCTTCTTGCCAGATGTCGAAAAGATTTTCACAAGTACCCCTAATCGTCAACAAACTATGTTGTTCTCAGCAACTATGCCTGGCGACATCATTGCTCTAGCTCGTCGCTTCATGAATCAGCCAGTACACATCCGTACTCAAGATAATGAAGACGAAGGTGCAGTGGTTTCCAAGATCGAACAACATGTTGTTCGCGCACATGCGCTAGATAAAATTGAAATGTTGGCCCGCATTTTGCAATCTGAAGGTCGCGGACCAACGATTGTCTTCTGTCGCACCAAGCGCACTTGCCAAAAAACTGCCGATGATTTGTTAGAGCGTGGTTTTAGATCAGACACCATTCATGGCGATCTTGGCCAAGGAGCTCGCGAAAAAGCACTCAATGACTTTAAAGCTGGCAAATCAGATGTATTGGTTGCAACTGATGTAGCCGCCCGCGGAATTGATATTGACGGCATTACCCACGTAGTTAATTACCAATGCCCAGAGGATGAAAAGACTTACGTGCACCGTATTGGTCGTACGGCTCGTGCTGGCGCCCATGGTATTTCGGTCACCTTTGTTGATTGGGATGAATTAGCTCGCTGGAAAATGATTGATACTGCCTTAAATCTAAATCTGGGTGAACCTGAAGAGACTTATTCTTCTTCAGATTCGCTATTTTCTAAATTTAAGATCCCGGCTGGATCAACTGGCCGCATGAATGTGGCTAAGAAAGTAGCTTCAGTTAAGAGTGCTCCAGCTACTGAAAGATCAAAAGCCAAAAGTGCGCCAACAGCTGAGAAGCCAAAGACAGAGCGAGTAAAGCGTGATCGAGTTCGTACTAAGCGAATCGCTGACTAAAAAATCTTAAGTTCTTCAAGTATTGAGTAAGTAGCATCACGGTATTGCTGGGCCACATTACAATTTTTATCATCGGTTAAAACGCTAATTGATTTAGGTTCAGCAGCTAACACTTCGGCAGCTATTGAAATTTCACCATCAATTAAACTCATTTCAGCGGCAATTAATTTTGCTAGTTCAGAATTATCCGCTGCAAAATATGGCAGCGCCTTAAATGGTGCAGCAGTAATTTTCATAACTGCTAAAGCGCCTCTAAGGGAATGAATGCTCTCTCTGACTGGCGAAATAACTAATTGCGCAGCTTTTAAAACTTGTTCTAACTCAGCCGTAAACAGCGGAGCTGAATCAACTATCAGTAAATCATATTTTTCTGGAATCTCCGCAATTAAGTTAGTTAACGAATCAGTTGCGGTATGTGGGCGTAAATCAAAACGTTCGCTGCAGGTAATTACATTCTCGCGAGTACGTTCGTGACCAAGTTTAAAAGTTAGCGCGCCTGATGAATCTAAATCAATTACTAAAGCTTTCTTTCCAAATTCAGCGCAAGCTACAGCTAACGCGTGAGTCAAAGTTGTTTTACCAACTCCGCCGGCAAAACTGGCCAAAACGACTATTGGAGTGCTCATGCAGCGTTAACTCCCCAACGGATTTTGGCTTCAATTAAAACAGGTGGCAACAAACCATCAAAGGGCAGAACTAGCAAACTCTTGCGAAGCGCAGTCATTGCGATATCAGTTGCTATGCCTTGTCCTGGCAGCGTTGGCCAACCGTAAAGTGCGCGAGCCCAATTCGGCAAAGAGGCGCCAGCTAAAGCGGCAACGGCAGCCCAGGCGGGAGCTGCAGGTGTTGCAAAGCGCACCGCAGTTGGTAGCGGCGGGATAGTTAAAAATAGGGCAGCACGTTTTGCATCATCACTGGCGCTTAACTCTGGTGAGATATCAATAAAATAATTCTTCATTTCAACTACATTTTTAGGGACATTAGATTCAGCAATTCCGACTGCCTGCGCAAATAGCACCATTTCGGCCAAGTATTGATCTCGCTCTGCATCAGAAAGCGTAAGCCCAGATCTAACCGCGACATCTAGAAATGAATCGACCATCGCCATGTGAACCCAGAGCAAAAGTTTTGGATCATCTAGTCCAAGTTGTGAGTGTATTTTGCGAACTCGGGCGCTCAATTGATTTGCTTGCGCCGGGGTACCAAAAGTTAAAGTTGAAACATAATCACCAGTGCGCTGTAATCGGCCCCAAGCATCTTCGCGGAAATTTGAATGCTCAGCAACGCCAGCCATTGCTTGCGGATGAAGTGCTTGTTGAAATAGAGCGCGGATTCCACCTATAAGCATTGCTGGATCAGAATGAATCTTCCAGGTAATTGAAGAAGGTGCGAACAAACCTAACTCGACGTTACTCATTGGGCTATGAAAGCTCTAATCGCGTCAACCAACATCTGAACTGAAATCGCAGCTAATAAGAGACCTGCTATTCGGGCTACTAGGTTTACGCCAGATTCTTTAATGACTTTCAAAATCGTAGTTGATGAAATCAGTACCAGAGCAATAACGATATGAACAGCAAGTACGGCTGCAACTAGACCAATCGCTTGGCCAGTATTTTGAATTTGTTGTACGAAAATCATGGTGGCCACAATTGCGCCTGGCCCAGCTAAAAGCGGGGTTCCCAGCGGTACTAGAGCTACATTCTTATCACGCGCTTCAGTTGACCCGGAATCTTTGCCGGTTAACAATTCAAGTGAGACCAGCAATAGCAAAAGGCCGCCAGCAGCTTGTAGCGAGGCGATTGAAATATGCAGGTAATCCAGAATCAACTGACCAAAGATCGCAAAAATTGAAATTACCAAGAGTGAAACACCGGCGGCTTGCACGGCTAATTTGCGTCGTTCTTTCGGTGTTCGATCTGCGACTAAGCCGAGAAAGATTGGCGCGGCACCTGGTGGATCAAAAATAACAAAAAGGGTTACAAAACTTTGGATCGCAAATGTAACAGCACTAACTTGTGCAATATTCATGCGGTTACCACCCTTCGAGCATCAGCCATCGCTTCTAGACGATCCCATTCTGCTGGATCGGTAACGTTTTCGCCTAACGAGTTTAATTTGCCCGTGCCGTGATAATCGCTCGAACCGGTCATAACTAGATCTAAATCACTGGCGATGCTCAACAAACTCATACGTTCTTCGTTGCTCTGGTCGCGATGGTTTACCTCAATGCCATTTAACCCGGCAGCTTTAAGATCTATAAAATCTGAACTTTGTAATATCTGCCCACGCATAGAAGCAAATGGGTGGGCAATTACAGCTACTCCCCCTGCGGCTCTAATTAATTTAATTGCTTTAACTGGGGTTGGCGCTAAGTGAGCAACATAATATTTCGAATCATTATTTAGTAACTCGAGGAAAGCTTCATCACGAGTCTTGATTATTTTCTTAGCAACTAGCGCATCTGCTAGATGTGGTCGTCCCATTGTGGCGCCAGTTGGCATTACAGCTTCAACATCGCTTATGGAAATATCGATGCCATCGGCTCGCATCAATTCAATCATTTTGCGCATGCGTGGCAATCGCTCATCACGCGTATTTTCTAGGGCTTCCAGCAACGCTGAATCAGTACCATCAAAAAGTAAACCAAGCATGTGAACGCTAACGCCTGCTTTTGTCAGACACGAAATCTCGGCACCAAGTACTAGTTTGAGATTACCTCGTAAGGTTTGTGTTGCACTCGCCCAACCAGCAATTGCATCGTGATCAGTAATTGCCAAAGTGTCTAGCCCTTGAGCGAGCGCCTTATTTACTAATTGAGCTGGTGTATCGGTGCCATCACTAACTGTGGTGTGAGTATGTAGATCAATCACGACTGTCACGGCCTCGAATAACTACCAATGCGCAACCAATTAAAATTAAAAGGATCCCTGGGATAATTCCAATTGGCGGTTTCTGTCCCATCCACCAAACTGCTAGCAATGAACTTACTGGAACTTCAAAGAAAACGATCAGCGAAACAATTGCTGGTGAAACTCGTTTCAAAGCTGAGTTAAACATCGTATGCCCTAAAATCTGAGCACCCGCGATTAGCCCAGCTAAAATCCACCATTCTCGTGCCGAATAATTAAAAATTTGATTTCCACTAAGTAGTGCAATTGGAAGCGCGGTAATTGCGCAAACAAAGTAGCAAACCGTTGTGTACGTGGTTGTTTCAAGAGTTCGTTGTGCACGTGAACCAGCCATCATGTAACCAGCGGCTAGTGCAGCTGAAACAAGTGCTGCAAGATCTCCCATAAATGCACGAAATGAAATTTGTAAATCCACTCCAGAGATAAGCAGAACGCCAAGGAAAGCAACGCCCATGCCCAACCAAACTTTTGACGGAATGTGCTGACCAGAGAGTTTCACAAAGATGGCTGCGAATATCGGCTGAAGCGCAACTATTGCAGTGCCTGAGGCAACGCTGGTGTAACGCATTGCAAGAAAGAAGCCACCGAAGTGCAACGCAAGTATGAAGCCAGCAAAAGCTGCCCACTTGATGCCATTGCGATCGCGATGATGTCTGATTGCAAACGGGGCGGTAAGAATTGAGCCACCCAGATTTCGCCAAAAAATCAGCACCCAAATTGGCATTGCACTCATCGCAATTAATGGCCCTGATGTACCGATGCCGAATATGCCAATACCCATGCGAATCTGATCGCCACGGGCGGGCATTGTTGTGACGCTATCTCGGCTCATTGGCTAAAGGTAGCGCGCATGGCCCGCTATAAAGCCGTTACCCTTAGCCCATGAGCGGGAACACATTAAATCGAATCTTCCTCGCCCGATTAGCCGGAACTGCAGTATTTGACCCTAACGGAGATCCAGTCGGCAAGGTGCGAGATGCTGTGGCGACCCTTCGCACAAATAATGCGCAACCACGAATCCTTGGTTTAGTAGTTGAAGTGCCATTACGTCGTCGAGTTTTCGTACCAATTACTCGAGTTACTTCGATTGAAAGTGGCACCGTAATCATCACTGGCTTAGTTAACATGCGTCGCTTTGAAGTTCGCACCGGCGAAGTTTTAGTTTTAGGTGACATGCTCGATCGTTCAATTACTTTAGTGGAATCTGACGAGAGCGTAATTGTTGAAGATATGGCGATGGAACAAAATCGCAATGGTGATTGGTTAATTAATAAAGTTCACATCATGCGCAAATCTCGAGGATTGCGTCGTAAAGGTCCAACATCGACTGTGGCCTGGGAAGAAGTAACTGGATTTGCCAGCGTCGAACCGAATCAAGGTGTAACAAATTTACTTCACACATTAAGCACGCTTCGTCCAGCTGACTTGGCAACTGTGCTGCAAGATTTAGCACCTAAGCGTCGCGTCGAAGTTGCTCGCGGGTTAGATGATGAACGTCTTGCAGATGTACTTGAAGAGATGGATGAGATTCACCGTGTTGCGCTACTTACCGAATTAGAAGGCGAACGCGCCGCAGACGTGCTCGGCGAAATGGATCCTGATGATGCAGCCGACTTATTGCGCGAAATAGGCCAAGAACGTGCCGATGCGCTAATTGAATTAATGGAACCAGAAGATGCTGAAGATGTTCTGCGGTTGATGAACTATGAGGATTATTCAGCCGGCGGCATGATGACAACTGAGCCATTGGTAATGTCAGCCGATGCCACTGTTGCCGAAGCGCTTGCGGCAGTTCGTAAAAGTGAAATTTCGCCAGCGTTAGCCTCGCAAATTTTCGTCTGTCGCCAACCGCTAGAAACTCCGACCGGTCGCTTCATGGGCATCGTTCACTATCAACGTTTACTGCGCGAACCGCCAGCAACTCTTTTAGGCTCAATCGTTGATACCAATACGCAAGGGCTAAATCCTGATGCGAGCTTGAACGAAGTTTCGTCATACTTGGCTAGTTATAACTTGCTCTCATTGCCAGTTATCGATGCCAACGACCGTCTGCTCGGTGCCGTCACAGTTGATGACGTGCTCGACCACTTATTGCCAGAGAACTGGCGTCATGATCATCGCGATCTTTCTCGTAGTTCTATCAAAGTAAATACTGAATTGGAGGGCTAACCATGGCACGTCACAATGGTTTAGATACCCCACGTAGCAAGGGCCGTACTCTTCGCCCAAATTATGATCCAGAAACATTTGGTCGTTTATCTGAAAGCTTTGCTCGTTTCCTCGGAACAGCGCGCTTCTTAGTTTATATGACGGTATTTGTGGCAACTTGGGTTATCTGGAATATCGTCGCACCAACAAATCTGCGCTGGGATGATTACCCATTTATTTTCTTGACCTTAATTCTTTCTCTGCAAGCATCTTATGCTGCGCCGCTAATTTTGTTAGCACAGAATCGTCAAGCAGATCGTGATCGAATTCAAAGTAATGAAGATAGAGCGCAGAACGAACGAAACATTGCAGATACCGAGTACCTAACTCGCGAACTCGCAAGCTTGCGAAGTGCGCTTGGCGATGTAGCTACTCGTGACTTTATGCGCAGCGAACTTTCTGATTTAGTTGAAGAACTTGAAAAGAAATTAAGTACTCAACCCAAGCCGAACGCCGACTAAGGACTTTGGGCGCACAATAATTCGCTCGATAATTCCTTCAATCGCTTTTGCTGCCGCGCTCTCTGGATTAGATACGACAACCGGTGTACCGATATCGCCACCTTCGCGCAGCGCTGGGCTAAACGGAATTTGCCCAAGTACCGCAACGTCGCTACCTACTAATTGAGATAAACGTTTCGCGGTTTCAGCGCCGCCGCCTTCACCGAAAAGCGAGATCGTTTCGCTACACGTCGGACACGGGAATGCAGACATGTTTTCGATAACGCCAATAACTTGTTGCTTCATTTGGTGAGCTATTCGTCCAGCACGCTCGGCCACCTCAGCAGCTGCGATTTGTGGAGTAGTAACGACCACGATTTCGGAAGAAGGAATTAATTGACCAAGCGAGATCGCTAAGTCACCGGTTCCGGGTGGTAAATCCAAAAGTAGAAGATCGAGATCGCCCCAATAGGCATCGGAGAGAAGTTGTTCTAGCACTTTGTGTAATAGCGGGCCACGATATGCAACGGCATCAGAGCGCTCAGGCTTGAACATCTCCATTGAGACTGTCTTAACGCCATATGACTCAAGCGGAATAAACATCTGATCGATGGCAGTTGGCCGCTGCCCAATTAAACCCATTAAACGAGGAATTGAATGACCATATACATCTGCATCCAAAATACCTACTCGCAAGCCTTTTTTAGCTGCGGCAATTGCTAGGTTTGCAGTAACTGAAGATTTACCGACTCCACCTTTACCGGATGCAACACCTATAACGCGAGTAAGTGAATCTGGTTGAGCGAATGGAATGAATTTCTCACGACCATTTCGTAATAGTGATTTCACATTATCGCGTTGCTTATCTGACATTACTCCGAAAGTTAATTCAACTTCGGAGATTCCGGCAATTGAACTAACGGCAGAAGTTACATCGTTGCGCAGCCGATCTTTCATCGGACAACCTGAAATTGTTAGCAATACGTGTAGTTCGAGCCGGCCATCTTTAAAATCAACCCGATCAACCATGCCTAACTCGGTTATTGAGCGATGTAGTTCTGGGTCCTGAACTTTGGCTAAAGCTTCGGTGACTTGATCAATTACACTCATATTAAGTCCGGATCTATTTTGCTCTCGTAGGTTGGCTTACTCTTTTGTGCAACATCATCTTGTGCCAGCACATCGTTAATCTGTTTTTTAATGAAAGTCTTAGGATTTAAATCAGAAGCTTGTAGATCCTCGAAACCTGGACCAAGGTTTTCACGTAATTCAGCAGTTGCGGAATTTGAAATATTGCGCAACTTCTTAACCATCTTTGCCGCATCGCTGGCTAACCTTGGTAAACGTTCTGGACCAACTAAAATCATTCCTAAAACGGCTAAGCCAAGTAATTCACCAGCACCGAGGTCGAAGAACATTTCGCTAGCCTATCGGTTGCATTATTTGCCGGCGATCAGAATTAAATTGGTCTGATAGCTCGTCTTGCCGCGAAGATAGGTAATAGTTACCTCGTCACCCACATTATGGGTTCGAATTTCGACGATTAACTCTTCTGGAGTATTTATCTTCATATCATCAACCTTGGTAATTAGGTCACCTGCACGCAAACCTGCTTTAGCTGCGGGCCCACCAGCCATGATGGCTGACGAGGTTTTTGCAATTAGCGCTCCCCCGCCGCTGTAATTCATATCAACTGCCACGCCAATAACTGGATACGTGGCTTTGCCATCTTTAATTAATTGATCGGCAGTTTTGCGAGCTTGATTAATTGGAATTGCGAAACCGAGTCCGATTGAACCTGACTGTGATCCTAAACTGCTACCAAGGGAGGCAATCGCCGAATTAACTCCAATTACTGCACCAGTTGCATCAACTAATGGTCCACCTGAGTTGCCAGGATTAATTGCGGCATCGGTTTG